>JAFRJF010000009.1 GCA_017432405.1 Clostridia bacterium
AGCCGCAGAAATCCCGAAGCTCTGCGCATAAACGCAGCAGCGAGAGTAAAAGGGTGTCTGTGGGAATGCCCAGCACCTTCTGAACGACGAAGGCCCGTATGAAGCTTTCAAGGTGATATTTGTGCTTTCTTCCCATGTGGCGGTAGAAGGCGAGCTTGAAACTGACAGGAATAAGCCTGTCAAAATCAATGTGTTCCTCCAGAAGGCGGATAAGCTGGGGCTTATGCTGCTCGATGGCTTCGGACACACCGTTGTAGATGTCCCACAAGGATATTTGCACGGCTGACTTTCGCATGGTTTTTCTCCCTTTTGTTGTACGATTGAAGTAGTGGTGTACTGATATTATACAGCAAAAGTGGAGAAAAATCAGTTGATAAATGTATCAAAATCACTTGTATTTGCGGGCTTTCTCGACTTTTACAAGTGGCTAATATACTCAAATCAGAAAGGAGGCTTGGCGCTTATGGAAATCGCAAAAGGACAACACACAGGGACGGTTCTTTGTGTCATTGGATGCGTTATGGGACAAGAGAACCGTCCCCTTGTCCCAGAATCATCGCCAGAAACCCTCGGATGATCGCGCAAAAAGTGGGACAGAAGAACCGTCCCTTTGTCCCATTTCGAACAAATACAGGGGCGGCCTGCCTGCAACAGCAATAGGCCGCCCCTGTGGATTGCGTTTCAGTCCCTTGTTTATGCGCCCTTGTACAATACCTTCTTGCCTGCGGTCAGGCTGGTGCCCTTGTCGATATACAGATGAGGCTTGAAGCCCCATTCCTCCTCGGTGCCCCACATGATCTGGTCTTTGTCCACCTTTTTCTCCAGCTTCAGCGCTTCCTGCAGCGCGGTGCAATTCTTGATGTCGATCGTCTCGATCTGGTTGATGACGGCCCAAAGCGTCTCCAGCTTCCTGTTTTTGCTCACATCCAGCGTCGTAATCCGGTTTCCCGCGCAGCTAAAGCCCAACAGCTCCGTGTTTTTCGTCACGTCCAGTGCCGTCAGCCGGTTGTTCGCACAATCAAGGCTACGCAGCCCGGAATTCCTGCTCACGTCCAGCGCCGTCAGCCGGTTCATATAGCAGGCCAGCACCTCCAGCTTCGTGTTATTGCGCACATCCAGCGCCGTCAGCTGGTTGTTCCCGCAAAAAAGGGTCTTCAGGTTCGGCAGCGTGCTCACATCCAGCTTCTTGATCTTGTTTTCATCGCAGTCCAGCCACTCCAGCTTTGGGCACCTGCCCACATCCAGCGCGGTGATCCGGTTGCCAAAGCATTTCAGCACTACCAGCTTTGCGCACTTGCTGACGTCCAGTTTTTTGATCTGGTTTTGATTGCATTCCAGCTCCTCAAGCTTTGCGCACCTGCTCACATCCAGCTCAGTGAGCTTGTTTTCATAGCAGATCAGCAGCATCAGCTTTGCGCTCTTGCTGACATCCAGCTTCTTGATCTTGTTTTTTGCGCAGGTCAGCCTCTCCAGCTTCGCGGTTCCGCTGACGTTCAGCTTCGTCAGGGCGTTCCGGTCGCACTCCAGCTCCTTCAGCTTCGCCTTGTTGCCCACATCCAGCGCGGCAATCTTGTTGTCAAAGCAGATCAGCTTCTCGAGGTTTTTGCACTTGCCCACATCCAGCGCGGCGATCTGGTTTTCAAAGCATTCCAGCGTCACCAGCTTTGTACACTTGCTCACATCCAGCTTCCTGATCTGGTTTTCAAAGCAGCTTAATTCCTCCAACGCTTTGTTTTTGCTGACATCCAGCTTCTTCAGCTGGTTCGTCTCACATCTCAGGGCCTTCAGTTTTGTGCACGCGCTGACATCCAGCGACGTCAGCTGGTTCCTTTCGGCACGAAGCGTCACCAGCTTCGCGTTCTTGCGCACATCCAGCTTCGTCAGCCGGTTTTCCGATAAGATCAGGTATTGAAGCCGAGTGTTCCTGCTCACATCCATTGCAGTCAACCGGTTCGACTCGACGCACAGCTCCTTCAGCTTCACAAGAGTGGTGACATCCAGCTCTGTCAGCTGGTTGTCGTCACAATAGAGGGACGCCAGCTTCGGGCATTTGCTGACGTCCAGCTTCGTCAGCTTGTTGCCCCCGCACATGATATCGTCGAGCTCCGGATTCTTCGTGACGTCCAGCTTCTTCAGCCGGTTCCTTTCGACGCGAAGCCCCACCAGCTTCGGGTTCTTGCTGACATCCAGTTTCGTCAGCTTGTTCTCCGCGCAGCACAGCGAAGCCAGGTTCGCATTCTTGCTGACATCCAGGGTTGTGAGACCGCATCCCACGCAAGAAAGCCTACTCAAGTTCTCGAAGTATTCGATGCCCTGCAGGTTTTTACAGGTGATCTTGTTGGACCCGTTTTCCAGGTCCTCATAGTCGCGCAGGTTGATCTCCGTCACCGCCCCGGCCTCGGCCTGGGACAGCTTGCCGTCGCCGTCGGTGTCGAAATGCTCCTTCACATAATCGCGGAAGGTCGCGTCCGGAAAGTTGGCCTTGCTGATGGCCACGGGCTTCTTCTCATCCCCCGCATTGGTGTCGGGCTGTACGGCCTCCCCGACGTCCAATGCCGGCAGCGCCTCCAGTTCCCCGGACAGCTCCGGCAGCTCTATCGACTCGAAATCCCCTTCCAGCGCCTCGCCCTCCAGGGCCGGGGACGCCTCGATGACGATCTCCTCCTCCGCCAGCGCGCCCATCGTCGGGATGCTCAGCAACATCGCCGCAGCCAACACCATGCAAAGCAGCCTCTTCATATCGGAAATACCTCCTCAAAATCAATCGGATAACCGATGTGACACCCTTTCTTTACCACTATAAAACAATACCCGCAATCAATCAAGCCCTTTCACGGTTGTTTCCGTTATTTTAACAATCAGCGGGACAGAAGAACCGTCCCCTTTGTCCCAAGCCCCAAAACTTTACGCACCATTTCCCCATTCCCTGAAATTTCGGCTTGACAAAACCGCCCGGAGGATGTATAATGCTCTATGTTGTCAAGGTGATTCGATCGATGTTTGAATGCTGCGGCGACATGAACTGAATATCTGGGTGTAGCGCAGTTTGGTAGCGTGCTTGAATGGGGTTCAAGAGGCCGGAGGTTCGAATCCTCTCACCCAGACCACATAAAGCCCTGAAGCGGAATCGTTTCAGGGTTTTTGTTACCCTCAAATAGATTCATATACTATCGAAATACTTGATTATTCTTTATTTGAGAAGTACTTTATAAGTTGAACCAAATATCTGTTGGAATCATGACCTATTTCATCATTATCCAGATTTCGGTGCCCAAATATATAAAAACCGTTTCTCTCATAGAATTCTATCAATTCGAGCTTATCCTCACATTCCAGATAGACCATTTTCCCTCCCATTATCCGTTGAGCTTCGCGAACTTTATTGCAGGCAAAAGCAAGTAACTGATCTCCTGTTATCAGCCTATTGTTCTCATTTTCGAAGTTCTTTCCAAGCTGTCCTATCAATGGCAAAGAAATGGAATATTGTTTTGCGTCATAATCATAGCGGGCAAAACGGTTCAATCTCGAACGCCACCGTCTATTAAGAGTAGACCCTTTAATCGAAACTGATTTGTTTGCAAGCGCATAATACCCTACCAATACGGGAGTGCCCCTATAGCTATGATAAACCAAATGCGTTGCGGCAAATCCCATTTTATCGAATTCAATTGCCTTGGTCTTTATAAAATACTCAATGTCTGGATTTAATGGGCATGAAAAGCGGGAAAGCTCATTCTGCATAACAGCTTCCCCGCGAACGTCAATCATGTCTTTTAAGCTTGCTTGCCAGTAGCCAGTCATTGTTCTCCCTCAGCGCAAAACATCTTCTGTATTACATCCTTGCTCATATCCTTGGCCGGAACCTGTTCATCAATCGGATACGAATGATCCGACACAGAATCAGATCGCTCTAAAGCTCTTATGAATGCCTGGCATTCTTTCTTGCCGTGCAAATTGACACTCTTGACAAAACTCTTTGTTGCCATTCTGCACACCTCCTTGATTAACCTATGCGTAATTCTGTTCCAGGATACGAGAACTGTAGCATTAAAGCAAAAGACAATTGGTTCCTTTACGCATAGCTATCCAATAACCAGCATATTAATTATACGAATACATCATGTTTTTTGTCAAGGGGCTATAAGGCTCGTGAAATAATTTACAATTAAAACACAAAGTGAAATGTTCCCCTGGCAACTTAATGGCAACCCTGCTCTTACAGCGTTTTATATCACAACACAATTCAGAGCAAACATGCATCAATATTCATAGATTCTATGCCACGCCTGCATTTTATACATTTCCGCATTTCTGAATGGGGTTCAAGAGGCCGGAGGTTCGAATCCTCTCACCCAGACCACTTCCCGAAGCCGAAGGGCTTCGGGTTTTTTTATTGACACTTTCAGCGCATCTTATTATAATTTAAAGTGCCGTATGAGCTATAATCAGCGTAAATCATGCAACAGCGACAGGAGGAATGAAGCATGAAGCCCTTTCGCAGGATGGCAGCATTGGCAATGGCCGCGCTGCTTGTCGTCGCCCTGTTGAGCGGCTCCGCGCTGGCTGAAGGCGCGCAGGGCAGCGCCGCGCCGGCGCTGAAGGCGGGAAGGTGGTATTCCCCCGGCAACGCCGCCCGACTGCTCACGGTCAAGGTCTCGAAGGACGCGCTGCTGACCGCAAGCTGGAAGGGCAATTCCCAGGAGCGCCTGTACATCGACCTGTATAAGGACGCGGAGCGCAAGCATTTCCTGACGGGCCTGAACACGTACCAGGCCGCCAGCGGCACCCAATCCTTTGTCCTGCGGAAGGGGACCTACTATGTGAGCCTCTCCGATTCCACGAAAAGCAGCCATGTCAGGTTCAGCCTCTGCACCCTGAAGGACTACGGGAACTACTGCCCCGCCAGGGCCGTCACCCTGCAGCGGGGCGTCAAGGCCATACAGGGCGGGCACACGCCCCTGAATTCCTTTGAGTACGACTGGTTCAAGGTCAGGCTGACCAGGAAGCAGCGCATCACCGTGCGCTGCTCGACGAATTGCAGCTTTGTCGCGTTCCGGGATACAGCCATGAAGAAGCTGGACGGCGAATCCACCACCAAAAAGGCCTATCGCACCAGGGACGTACTGGGCCCGGGCACCTATTACCTGCGCGTGAACAACTACGGGATCTATAACGCCTTCGCGACCCGGGCCAACACGATCTGGTGGAAATAGGCGCGCGCTTCCCAGCTGCCCGTGCGCCGGGCCACATCGCATATCGGGCGCCCATCGCTTCCGGGATCCGCGGCGCAATGTCGCCGTATAAAATCGAACAGGAGATCATCATGCCATGAAGAGAATCCACAGGACGCTTGCACTGCTCCTCGCCGCGCTGCTGCTGCTGGGAGCGCTCCCCGCTACGGCCCTCGCGGCGACAAAGGTCGAGAACCTGAAGAAGGGCCATTGGTATAACCTTTGGAACGCCATCGACAGGACCGTATATTACAGGTTCACCCTCTACTCCGATTCCATCGTCAAGATCAGCTGCCGGAACGTGCGGGACTGGGCCGGCTTCTCGCTGTGCACCGGGCCGACCCACAACAAGAGCATCGGCGAGCTGTCGGTCTACGACGGCAAATCCACCAGCTGCGCCGCGCTGCCCAAGGGCACCTATTACTTTTCGATGTCCTACGAGGTGGAGCGGGAATCGGGCGACCCCACGCCCCAGGCCTGCGTGACCGTCGAGAAGGCCGTCAACAAGCCCAACTACAGCAAGGGCAAGGCCATCGCCCTGGCCGCCAACAAGACGGTGCGCATCGCCCAGACGGCCAACAACAGCTACAGCCGCTGGTACAAGCTCAGGCTGAATCGCACCATGCCCGTCACCATCAAGGCCCAATACGGCTACACCGACAGCATCGTGCTGTACAACAGCGCCTCGGCCAAGGTTAAATGCAGCCGGACCTACAACAGGGTCAAGAGCAAGTCCAGCCTCAAGCCAGGCGCCTATTACATCGAAGTCAAGGTCCCCAGGGAATACGACGAGTCCACCGGCTTCTACCAGACCGGCTACAGCAAACGCATGGGCCACTTCATCACCGTGCAGTGGAGTTAAGGTAATACCGCCCCATCGTCATTTTCGTCCACTTTCCCCCAAACCGTTGCATCTCATCCCCGAACGGGCTATAATATATATCGAACACACATTCGATATATGGGGGTGAGGGCGTGTACGAATCGCTATACGCACAGAACAAGGGGCTGTTGATCGTGCTGGCGCGGCACTATGCCAGGGCCTGCGAGCTGGACCGGGCGGTCTCCGAGGAGGACCTGGTCCAGGCGGGATTCCTGGCGCTGGTGCGGGCGAAGCAGACCTATGACCCCTCGGGCGGGCGCTCCTGGGCCAGCTGGGCGGTCTGGCACATCCGCCGGGAATACGAAAGCGCGCTCTGCCTGCGGGCAGGGGCGCGCATACAGGCCCACAGCGGGGCCGACACGTTGGATCGATCCATAGACGACGACGGCGTGGCCGCGACGCTCGGCGAGCTGCTGCCCGACGAGCGCCTGCCGGACGCGGATGCCGGGCTGCTGCTGGACGAGCTGCGCCGGGACGTGCGGGCGGCGGTGGCGCGGCTGCAGGCCGACGACGAGCGCCGGACGGTGCAGCTGTGCCAGCTGGAGGCGCGCAGCTGCCAGGACGCCGCCCAGGCCATGGGCATGACCCGCCGGCAGGTCCGGCAGCTGAACCACCGGGCCCGCGAGCGCCTGTCCCGGGACTGGCGTCTGCGCAGGCTCATCGACCTGGACGACCGCACCCGCTTCCACGCCCACAAGGGCGTCGCCGCCTTCAATCGCGACTGGACCAGCACCACCGAAGGCGCCGCCCTGTGGCGGATCGGGGAGAGGGAAAAAAACTGATTTGTCGCAAGGCGACAAATCAGAATTTTTTCACCCTCGCTCCTGCTCCCGCTGCACGTCCGGGAAGGCGGAGTACATCGGCTTCTCGTGGGAGCCGTGGAAGGTGCGGTTGATGTAGTTCTTCGTGATCTTCGCCACCACGCCGGACAGGGCGATGACGCCGATCAGGTTGGGGATCATCATCAGGCCGTTGAAGGTGTCGGCCAGGTCCCAGGCCAGGTTGTCCCCCATCACCGCGCCGCCGAACACCAGCAGCACGAACAGCACGCGATAGGGTATGGTGTTCTTTTCGCCCAGCAGGTACTCCGCGGCCTTGGTGCCGTAGTGGCTCCAGCCCAGCACCGTGGAGAAGGCGAACAGCATGATCGATATGGCGATGAAGGCCGAGCCGATCCAGCCGAAGCGGATCGCGAATACGGTGGACACCAGGTTGGCCTTGGTCAGCGCCACGCCGTTGTATTCGGCCACGGTGACGCCGGTCTCCAGATCCACCAGGCCCGAGGACAGCACCGAGAAGGCGGTCATCGTGCAGACCACGATGGTGTCCGCGAACACCTCGAAGATGCCCCACATGCCCTGCTTGACGGGCTCCTTCACGTTGGAGTTGGAGTGGACCATGACCGAGGAGCCCAGGCCGGCCTCGTTGGAGAACACGCCGCGCTTCATGCCCTGCTCGATGGCCAGCTTGATGCCGTAGCCCACCACGCCGCCGGCGGCGGCCTTCGCGGCGAAGGCGCCCCGGAAGATGGCGGAGAACACCGCGCCGATCTGGCCGATGTTGGTGAAGAAGATCACGATGGAGCCCAGCATGTACAGTATCACCATGAAGGGCACGATCTTCTCGGTGACGGCGGCGATGCGCTTCAGGCCGCCCACCACCACCAGGCCCACCATCACCATCACGAACACGCCGGTCACCCAGGTGGGCACGCCGAAGGCGGTCTGCATGTTGCCGGAGATGGAGTTGACCTGGGTCATGTTGCCGATGCCGAAGGAGGCCAGCAGGCAGAACAGGCTGAACAGCCATGCCAGCACCTTGCCGATGCCCGCGCAGCCCTTGTAGCTGCCCAGGCCGTCCCGCAAGTAGTACATCGCGCCGCCGGACCACTCGCCGTGGGAGTTCTTGCGCCGGTAGAAGATGCCCAGCACGTTCTCGGAATAGTTGGTCATCATGCCGAAGAAGGCGATCACCCACATCCAGAACACCGCGCCGGGGCCGCCCACCATGATCGCGCCGGCCACGCCCACGATGTTGCCGGTGCCCACCGTGGCCGCCAGCGCCGTGCACAGCGACTGGAACTGGGAGATGCTCTTGTCCTCGGTGTGGCCGGTGACGTGCTTGTCGTGGAACACCGCGCCGATGGTCTTGCTCATCCAGTGCTTGATGTGGGTCAGCTGGAACACCTTGGTCAGGACCGTCATCAGCACGCCCACAAAGGCCAGCAGGATCAGTGCCGGCACGCCCCAGACCACGCCGTTCACGGCGTCATTGACCTTCGCCACGCCGTCCAGGAAGCCCCCGGAGGCCGCCTCGGCCCCGGCCAGCGCGGTCAGGCTGCACAATAGCAGCAGCGCCAAAGACAGTACGGCCAATCTCTTCATGGAAAATCCCCCTTTTGCATCGGCTTTATGCCATTTTCATTGATAGCACTTTATCAGGCTATCAAAATGAATTATGAAGCCATTATAAATGCATATTTTATAGGTGTCAACAAAAAATCGCGCCTAAAGCGCGATTTTAACAACATAATAATGCAAATTATGTGATTGGCTTCACTTGTGGTATGGCTCCCCGGTGCGGATGCGCTCGGCGCGGTACAGCTGCTCCAGCAATATCACCCGCATCAGCCCGTGGGGAAAGGTGAGGTTCGAGAAGGACAGCCGGGCGTCGGCCCGGGCCAGCACCGCGTCGCAGAGACCGTTGCTGCCCCCGATGACGAACACGTTGCGCCGCCCGTCGCCGCTCCACGCAGCCATCTGCTTCGACAGGGCCACCGAATCCGGGGCTTCGGCCCGAATGCACAGGCAGATCACCCGGTCCGTGGGACGGATGTGCCTGAGCAGCGCCTGGCCCTCCCGCTCCATGCCCTGGCGGATCAGGGCCTCGCTGGGCTTCTCCGGGTCCTTCACGTCGTCCACGGCCACGACCTCGTACTTGCCGTAGCGGGACAGGCGCTTCAGGTATTCCTCGCAGCCCTGCTGCTGCCACTTCTCCTTCAGCCTGCCCACGCAGAGTATCACGCCGTTCATGCCGCGCCCCCCTGCATCGTGAGGATCAGCAGGATCACCATCGAGGCGACCATGACCAGCACCGCGGCCAGCAGCATGGCCCTCTCCCGCCCCTCCAGAGGGCGGCGTATGCGGGGAATGGCCACGATGCCCGCATGCCCGGCGCGCAGCCGCAGCGTCATGATCGTCATGGCCATCATCGCGGCGATCATCACCGCCTGCACGGCCAGCGAGAATACGGCCGCGGCGTCGATGGCCACATCCTCGCCTGCCTGCCCCGCGGCCAGGTAGGGGATCACCAGGCAGGCCGTGTTGTAGACGGTGTGGTAGACCATGGCGGCATACACGGAATCCAGCGCGAAGGCCAGGAACCCGGCCACCGCCCCCACCAGCAGGTAGGCCGGGATGCCGTAGAGGTTGCCGTGGAGCAGCGCGAACAGCACCGCCGTCACGCCGATGGCGTACCGGGTGCCCCGGCTCTCCCAGGCGGACAGCACGAAGCCCCGGAACAGCAGCTCCTCGCAGACGGCGGGCACCGCGGCCAGCGAGAGCACCGACGCGATCAGCTCCCGCTCGTTCCCGGGCATGGGCACCCCGCCCATCCCCCGCAAGCCCAGCGCGTCCAGCCCGGCGCCCCAGGCCGCGGAGATCAGGCTGGCCACGTAGACGCTCAGCAGCCCCAGCAGCGCCGCCGACAGCGTGGGCATAAGCGGCGGCGCGTTCAGCCGCATGCCCGCGCCCAGCCCCGGCCTGCGCAGCATGTACAGCCCCACCGGCAGCACCGTGAAGGGCAGGTAGTACAGCGCGTTGATCAGGGCCGCGCCGGCGTTCGGCAGCAGCAGCTCCAGCAGCGTGGAGACCCACAGCCCGACAGCCGCAAGCAGCACAAACCCGCTCACCGCAAACAGCGTCGGGCGGGGCGTGGATTCGATTTTGGCGTAGATGGGATCCTGCATGGTTTTGATTTTATTGGCGGGGACAGTCCCCCGCCATATCTTACACGTTGAACCGGAACAGCGTCACGTCGCCGTCCTTCATCACGTACTCCTTGCCCTCGCTGCGCACCAGGCCCTTTTCCTTGCAGGCGTTCATGCTGCCCTCGCGGATCAGGTCGTCGTAGGCGACGATCTCGGCACGGATGAAGCCGCGCTCGAAGTCGGTGTGGATCTTGCCGGCGGCCTGGGGGGCCTTGGTGCCGTTCACGATGGTCCAGGCGCGGACCTCCTTGGGCCCGGCGGTCAGGAAGGAGATCAGGCCCAGCAGCCTGTAGCCCAGCACCACCAGCCGGTCCAGGCCGGACACGCCGATGCCCATGTCCTCCAGGAACAGGGCCTTCTCGTCCGGCTCCATCTGGGAGATCTCCTCCTCGGCGGACGCGCAGATGACCAGCACCTCCGCGCCCTCGCTGTCGGCGATCTGACGCACAGGCTTCACCAGGGGCAGCGCGGCCTCGTCCTTGCCCAGGTCCTCCTCGCCGATGTTGGCGGCGTAGATCACCTTCTTGCTCGTCAGCAGGAACCAGTCGCGCACCACGGCCTGCTGATCCTTGTCCAGGGGGCAGGTGCGGGCGGGCTTGCCGGCGTTCAGGTGCTCCAGCAGCAGCTTGCCGGCCTCGGCCTCCACGGCGAACTTCTTCTCACCCTTCTTCATCATCGCGGCGGCCTTCTCGGCGCGCTTGGTGACGGTCTCGATGTCGGCCAGGATCAGTTCGGTGTTGATGACGTCGATGTCCCGGGCCGGGTCCACGCTGCCGTCCACGTGGATCACGTTGTCGTCCTCGAAGCAGCGCACCACGTGCACGATGGCGTCCACCTCGCGGATGTGGCTGAGGAACTTGTTCCCCAGGCCCTCGCCCCGGCTGGCGCCCTTCACCAGGCCGGCGATGTCCACGAATTCCAGCGTGGCGGGGGTATACTTCTCGGGGTGGTACATCTCGGCCAGCACGTCCAGCCGGTGGTCGGGCACGGCCACCACGCCGGTATTCGGCTCGATGGTGCAGAAGGGATAGTTCGCCGCCTGAGCCCCGGCGCAGGTGATGGCGTTGAACAGCGTGCTCTTGCCCACGTTCGGCAGGCCAACGACGCCTAACTTCATATTTCACATCTCCTTAGTTTCAGGGGTTGATGCCTTGCCAATTCCTTTTCCTTTAAGGTGATTTACCATATTGAAGTCCTTTCCCCCCATTGAGAAAAGCGCTCCATGCAACAACCCTATTGTAACACGAAAGCGCCCTTTTCTCAATAGCGGGGATGTAATCAGATTACTAATTTCTGTTGGATGACCTGCTCAAACGCTTTGCGCCTGACCCGTTTTGGGTTTCGTCAAACAGGATAATGCATGGGGTTTAACCCCTTCGACCGGGGTCGTGGATGATTTCCTATGCCGCATCGGGTAGATCATCCCGTTCATGCAGCACCGATCTTGGGATTAGTCGGAAAAAATGTCCAGACATTTGACAAAGAAACACAGTAACAGCGATTGCGCTGAATAAAAAGAAAAAAGCCGCTTTCGCGACTTTTCTCAGCACCGCCACGGGGACTCGAACCCCGGTTTTCGCCGTGAGAGGGCGACGTCTTAACCGCTTGACCATGGCGGCATGGATGGCTGCCGAACCTGGATTCGAACCAGGACTAAATGAGTCAGAGTCATTCGTGCTACCTTTACACAATTCGGCATCGTCTGCCGGACACGACGTGCCCAACCGACAAGTGATATTATAGTGCCCAATGGACAAAAAGTCAAGGGGATTTTCCTGATTTCATCTGCTTTTTACGTTGCAGGGTTTTACCCGATTAAATGTTCGTTAACGGGCACAAAACACTTGCAACCTTCATGTTCAGACGTTATGCTAATAATCGAAGGGGATTTTGCTTCCCGGAATATGTCAGATGAGTGAGGAGACGGAACCTATGAAAGCCGTGAATATCAAGCTGAGCCTGGCGGAAAACGTCAAGACCTTCGTCAATATTGCCAACCGCTATCCCTACGACATCGACCTGCGCGTAGGCCGCCACGTCGTGGATGGCAAGTCCATCCTGGGCATCTTCAGCCTGGATCTCTCCAAGCCGATCACCCTCGAGGTTTACGCCGATCACTGTGACGACCTGATGGAAGAGCTCAAGCCCTTCATCATCGGGTAAGTATCATATATAACGCCTATAACGCCGTCGCGCCGCGACGGCGTTTTTTGTTGCGGGTCAACGGAGGGATAAATTCTGATTTATCGGGGAGATGAGTGGCCTCCAAAAGCCTTCCCCAGCAGGCGAAGCCTGCGGTTCAGGGTGTGCGTAGCCATGCCCTTGGGCAGAAGGTGGATTTCGGTGAAAAGGCTTGCGTTTTTGCCGAAAGACGGATGAGGTCGTTCTCCTGAAAGGAAGCGCGTAAAGCATCTTTACCGCGGGGGGACCGACCTCATCCGACCCGGCCTTGCGGCCGGCCCACCTACCGCGGGCCTACCGGCCCCATCTCGCTGAAAACAGTCCACTGGACTGTTTTCCGGGCGCTCGATGCCCCTGAAGGCAATGTCATCAACTTAA
>JAFRJF010000082.1 GCA_017432405.1 Clostridia bacterium
AAGTCTCATATACATCACCCGATACTATTATAACATACCGTGGCATAACGTGTAACTATATATTCTAATATTGACAAAAAAATAACGCTCCACTCGGCGTTTTCTCTGTCTTGCTTGCTTACTTGCTGTCAAACACCCGGGCCGCTTGTAATTTCGCTATTTAACCGAAATATATCAATGTTGCAACGGGTTTGCCTCTACCGAAACAGACCGTATATGATAAAATAACATTGAATAATTTTGTGCTTTTGAAGCGCCGGTTACTGTCGGTGCGTTGTCTGTATGCGTAATTACAAGGGGAGGATTTAGTTATGTGGAATCTGGGTAACAAGGGACAGAGCGTCGCGCTGATCGAAGGTGAAAGAAAGGTCACATACGCCCAGCTGGAAGAGCTGTGTCGCAGGATCGTCGCGCCGCTGGGCGAGCGGTCCCTTGTGTTTTGCCTGTGCACCAATACGGTGGCGTCTGTCGCGGGCTACCTCGCGTTGACCGATAACGGCCATGTGCCGCTGCTGCTGGACGCCAAGATCAGCCGCGACCTGCTCAACCAGCTGATCGAAGCCTATCGTCCCGGCTGGATCTGGGCGCCTGCGGACGCGGGAGACAAGCTGCCCGAGCGTGAAACCGTCCTCGAGATGGAGGGCTACGCGCTTTCCTCCATGGCGGTGGACGCGCCCTATGCCATGAACGACGCGCTCTGCCTGCTGATTTCGACCTCGGGCTCCACGGGCAGCCCCAAGCTGGTGCGCCAGAGCTATCAGAACCTGCGCTCAAATACCGAGGCCATCATAGAGTACCTGGGCATCACGCCCTCGGAGCGGGCGATCACGTCCCTGCCGATGAATTACGTCTACGGCCTGTCCGTGCTCAACACCCACATCTATGCCGGCGCGATACTGGTGCTGACGAACCTCAATCCCTACGCAAAGAAGTTCTGGGACCTGGTGAACAGCGAGGGCGTCACCTCCTTCGCGGGCGTGCCCTTCACCTACGAGACCATCGACAAGCTGCGCATACTCAAGCGCGAGCTGCCGACGCTGAAGACGATGACCCAGGCCGGCGGAAAGCTGTCGCCGGAGCTGCACAAAAAGCTGGCCACCTGGGCCATGGCGTGCGGCAAGCGATTCGTGGTCATGTACGGCGCCTCCGAGGCGACCGCCCGCATGGGCTATCTGCCGCCTGAGCGCTCCCTGGAGAAGCAGGGGAGCATGGGCATTCCGATTCCGGGCGGCCGGTTCGAGTTGATCGACGCGAACGGCGAGGTCATCGACGCGCCGGAGCAGGTGGGCGAGATGGTGTACTATGGTCCAAATGTCACCCTGGGCTATGCGCTGACTGGGGCCGACCTGAGCAAGCCGGATGAGAACAAGGGCCGCCTGGTGACGGGCGACATGGCCAAGCGGGACGCGGACGGCTTCTATTACATCGTTGGCAGGAAAAAGCGCTTTTTGAAGATACTGGGCAAGCGCATCAACCTGGACGACGTGGAGCGCCTGCTGAAGCAACACTTCGATACCGGCGATATCGCCTGCGGCGGCAAGGACGACGAGCTGTGGATCTACGTGACGGACCCGGCCCTTGAGGACGAAGCGGTGGAATACGTGTTCAATGAGATGGACATCAACCGCAAGCTGCAAAAGGCGGACACCATTCCCGCCATACCGAGGAATACTTCCCAGAAGGTGCTTTACAGCCAGCTTCCGCCGCTGTAATCGGAAAGGACAGGGGTACAGATATGGCATTGATCAAATCCGTCGCCGATGACGCCGTCGTCAAGAATACGACCCTGGGCAAGCGCTCCACCATCGACCACGATTGCGTGGTGCTGAATTCCACCATCGGCAGCTATGTGGACATCGAGAAGCGCAACCTGATCCGAAGCGCCGTCATCGGGGACATGACCTATACCGGCGCGGACGTGGGCATCATGTGGGCCGAGGTCGGGAAATACTGCTGCATCGCCCGGAAGGTGGAAATCGGCGGCAACGAGCACAACTATCGCGCGGCGTCGATGATGCCGTCCTATCGCCTGCTCAACAAGCTGGGGGGCAAGCTGTCCATGCACCAGGACGAGGAAATCGTCCGCGTCGGCAACGACGTCTGGATCGGCGTGGGCGCGCTGATTCCCCGCAAGAGCGGACTGGTGATCGGCGACGGCGCCGTCATCGGCAGCGGCGCTGTTGTGACAAAGAGCGTTCCGCCCTACGCTATCGTCGCGGGCGTGCCCGCCAGGGTCATACGCTACCGCTTTGAAGCGCCGGTCATCGAAAAGCTGCTGCGCCTGAAGTGGTGGGACTGGGAGCGGGAAAAGATCCTTGAAAACTGGCCGCTGCTCTCCTCGGACCTGACCGAGGAAGCTGTTGACGCGCTGCTTGCGCTGGAATAAAAGCGCCGGCGACGCCTGAACAAGAGATATTTATGGATAATGCCTTCATCATACGACGGGCCGACGCGCACCGTGCCCGGTGAAGCCGAGGCCAAACCAAGACAGGACGGGAGGAGAAAACATGGACGAGCTGCTGAGCATTCTTAAGGGTATTTGCCCCAAGGTGGATTTTGTCAAAGAGAAGAAGCTGATCGACGACGGCATACTGGATTCCTTCGATATCATCTCCATCGTCAATGAGCTGAACGAGCATTACGACATCGAAATTGATGTGGACGACCTCGAACCGGATAACTTTAACACCGTTGAAGCGATGCTGGAGCTGATCGAAAAGCTGAGCAACGAATAACGGAGCGAGGGGCATTATCCATGAATATCGTATCTCTGTTTTACCTGGCGTTTGTGGCTGCCGTGGCGCTGGTTTACTTCATCGCGCCACGCCGCTTTCGCTGGGTAATACTGCTGGGGGCCAGCCTGGTCATCTACCTGTACTGTGGCAGGCGGATGATCGTCTGGCTGCTTCTGACCTCGCTGAGCATATACGTCGGCGGCCTGCTGATCGATCGTCGCCAGAGGCGCTATCTCGAACAGCTCGACGCCAACCCCGGGCTCGATAAAGACGGCAGGCGGGCGCTGAAAAAAAAGTGCGAGCGGGACAAGCGATTCTGGGCCGCTCTGGTTGCTGCGGTCAACATCGCGATCTGGGTGGCGTTCAAGTTTACGGACCTGTTCATCGAAGCATTCAACCGCAGCTTTTCTGCCAACCTGAGCCTCGTTCACCTGGCGCTGCCTCTGGGCATATCCTTTTACACGCTTCAGGCGATCAGCTACGTGGTCGACCTCACCAGAGGCAAGTGCGAGGTTCAAAGGAACTATTTCAAGCTGCTGCTGTGGCTGTGCTTTTTTCCACAGATCCTGCAGGGGCCGATCTGCCGCTACAGGGAAACGGCCCACCAGCTCTATGAGCCCCATGATTTCGACTATCGCAGGGTAAAGTTCGGCATGCAGCGCATGCTCTGGGGCTTCTTCAAGAAACTCGTGATCGCTGACAGGGTGGTCAGCGTCTCCGACACGATCTTTGGCAATTCAGCAAAATACCAGGGCGTGATCTTCATCATCGGCGCGCTGGCCTATACCATACAGATCTATGCCGACTTCTCCGGCGGCATGGACATCATCAGCGGCTCTGCCGAGATGCTGGGCATCACCATGCCCCTCAACTTTGAGCGGCCCTATTTTTCCAGGAGCATCGCGGAGTACTGGCGCAGGTGGCACATCACGCTGGGAACCTGGTTCAGGGATTATGTATTCTATCCGCTGTCCATCTCCAGGGCATCCCAGGCGCTGGGCAGGCACTGTCGCAAGCTCTTCGGCCCGGCCCTGGGCAAGATGCTTCCCACCTATCTGGCCATGGTGCTGGTCTGGCTGCTCAACGGCATATGGCACGGGGCAGGGGCGCAGTTCGTCGCCTTCGGCATGTACCAGGGCATATTGATCGTGCTGGGCATGCAGCTGGAGCCCGTTTTCCAGTGGATCATCGACAAATTCAGCATTCGCACGGACTGCTTCAGCTGGCGGCTGTGGCAGCGCGTTCGCACGCTGGCGCTGATCATGGCCGGGCGCATCATATTCAAGGCCAACGGATTGCCTGAAGCGGGGCGCATCTTCAGGAGCATATTCACCGCCCGCAACTGGTGGGCCTTGACCGACGGCACCCTCTTCAAGCTGGGCCTGGACGCATGGGAGCTGTTTGTGCTGTTCGTGGCGGTGCTCGTACTGCTGACGGTCAGCATATTGCAGGAGAAGGGCGTGCACATCCGCGAGACGATCGAAAGGCAGAACCTGCTGTTCAGGTGGGGCCTCGTCATCTGTGCGGTGGTGGCCGTGGTGCTTTTCGGCGTCTATGGCATAAACCTCGACCTGACTGGATTCGTCTATGCCGGCTTCTGATTATATGCCGGTCTGCTGGAGGATGGTTCATCAATCATGAGTATAAAGATCAAGAGGGCGGCGGGCGCCATCGCGTTCTTTTTGCTGCTCTTTGCCACCCTGGCATGGGTCCAGGACGTGGTCACGCCGGACTTCGACTGGCCGGAGCACAACCGGCGCTCCCTCAAGGGCATCAGAAGCGCCTTCAACGAGCCCAAGGGCAGCATTGACGCCGTCTTTTTCGGCACGAGCCAGACCTTCTGCTCGATTTCCCCGATGACGATGTACGACATCGCCGGCGTTCGCGCCTACAACATGGCGAGCACCAACCAGCGCATCCCGGTGGCATACCACCTGCTCAGGGCCATACTGCACAACCAGTCGCCCAAGCTGGTGGTGGTCGACGCCAGCGGCTTCTTCTATACAGAAAAGGAGATGCAGAGCGCCGCGAAGTACGAGGAAATGGTCAACAGCCTCCCCTGGAGCAGGATCAAGGAAAAATGGGAGCTGATGACCGAGATCGCGAAGCTGCAGGACAGGGGAAACGATTGGAAATACATCCTGAGCTCGGTCATCCCCCTGCTCAGGTACCACTCGAACTACCTGCTGACGGAGCAGGATCATGTAGAGATGTACATGAAGGATCTCTACCAGCGCAAGGGCTACGTGGCGACCTTCGACTTTGTGCCCGTGGAAAAGGAGAACTATAAGATCGTCAAGGCCATGCTGGATCCGAACGACGACTATGCCAGCGACGACGACCGCAAGGAGAAGCTCCAGGACGCGATCGAGGCCAACGAGCCCTACCTGATGAAGATGCAGCAGCTGTGCCGGGAACACGGCGCGGAGTTGGTCTTCATGAAGGTGCCCATTAGCCCGACCACCGAGCACAGGGGCTACTGGAGCTACAACAAGCACGTGATGACCGAGACTTTGGCCGGGAAGATGGGCGTGAAATTCCTCGATATGTGCTATGAGGACATCGGCCTGGACTGGTTCAAGGATTCCAATGACAGTGGTGAGCATGTCAACTATCGCGGCACGAAGAAAATCACCGCCAGGGTACTGAAGTGGCTCCAGGAGGATTTCGGCCTGGCATCAGAACCCAATGCGCAGTGGGACCGGCAGTGGTCGTATCAGAACGAGGTGTTCGCCGAGGAAATGGAATACCTGGACCTGGAGCTGGAATACGACCTTGTGAAGTATCTCGAGCGCGTCCGGGAGGGCGACTATGTGCTCTTCACCATCGTGTCAAACGGCCTGGGCAAGTATTGGAGCGACGAGGCCCAGCAGGCGTTCGAGAAGACCACGGGCACAAAGCTCGACCTGAGAAAGAAGGGGAACGCGGCCTATGTGAGCGTTTCCAGCCAGGGCAGGATCATCGAAGAGCGCAATGACAGGCGGTCCTGTTCCCTCCAGATCGACCTGGAGAACGGGCTGAATTGCAAATTGAACAGCAGGAAGACCGGGTCCAGGTCTGCCGGTTCGATCGTCATCGACGCAAAGCGCTACGATGCCCCGGGCCAGGGCGTCCATTTCGTGGTCTATGACAACAAGCTGGGCTGCGTCGTGGACAGCGTCTGCTTCAACACCGCATCCAGGGCGCTGACGGCGCAACAGTATACGGAATACAAGGAAGCCATGCGCATGAAGATCATCGAATACGTTCACGGCCAGATGAAGGGCATCTGACGCAATCGGCGCTGAATGTGTTCTGAGCACTGTTTTTCTACGGAGGTTTATCGCTTTGCCGAAGAGAAGGGACCTTGGAAACGCCATACAGGGCCTGGCCTGCCTTGGGATACTGTGGTTCATCCTGTTTGGCGACCCCACCCGGCTGCCGACGCAGTGGCTGGCCGCGATTCCGGGGGGATTTTTGACCTCCGGCACGGCGTTCCTGATCGGCATGGCGCTGCTCTACTTCATCGAAGGCGCGCATGCGGCGCAATCCGGGGATGAAGCGCCGGCTTCGCCCCTCAGGCGTGCGCTGGGATATTATATCTCCTATTGGAAGGTCTGCGCGCCACTGGTGCTGATCGGCGGCCTGTTTTTCTGCGAGATTTCGGAATCCCCGATCTACTGCCCGATGTTCAGGAACCTGGGATTCCTGAACGTCAGCCGGGCGATACTCGCCCTGTCCAACAACATCCACGAGGGCACCTGGCTGATTTCGTCCATTGCCATATGCGCCTTTTGCGCGGCGCTGTTCCCGATGGCGAAGCGGAAGCGGGGGACGGGCCTGGCGGTGGCGGTGCTTCTCGGCGGGATCGCCCTCCAGGCCGTGCTGTACCTGAAGGTGCTGCCCTTCATGTACAACGCGCGGGTATACCGGATCGCTGCGGTGGCCGGGCCGTCGGCCCATGCGCTGGGCTTTCTGCTGTTCCAGGGCGATGGCGCCTTGAAGCGGCGCGTTGCTCATTTGGCTGAAGGACTGCCGGACAACCGGGCGCTGACTGCCCTGTCCGGGCCGTTCAAGTTCATCGGCCGGAAATGGACGACCTTCTGGATGGCGCAGTTCTACGTGGCGATGTATTATTACCACGTAGCCGCGTCGGTCTACGCCGACACAGGCCGTGCCCTCTTAAGCTACCTGATCTTCCTTGTGATGACATGCCTGCTGCTCTACGGGCTGGATTGGGGCTACCGCCGCCTTCAGACCGCGTTTCGCCGCAGCTGGCGCGTCGCGCCTGCGATACTTTCCACATTGGCCGTGCCCTTCCTGCTGCGGCTGGCGCTGGAGACGTCCATGGACGCCTACGCCCAATTTGCCTACCTGGCCGCCCGGCAGTGGCCGATCCGGGCGATGGTCAACGTGCTGGCGATATTCAGCTTGATCCTGATACTCCGGGCGCTGATCGGGCACTGGTTGCCGGCGGGCCTGACGGTGACGGTGCTGATGACGCTGCTGGCTATCGCCAACCACTACACGATGAAGTACCACGGGGCGCTTCTGACGGTGGAGGACATCCACAACGTCGGCACCGTCACGGGCGTGATCGGCAGCTATGACCTGTCCGTGGACGCCGTCGCGGGGCGCATACTGCTGCTGGAGGCGGCTGCCGCGGCCTGCTGCGTGCTGGCCTGGCTGTGCGCAAGGCCCCTGCGCGGCCTGTTTACCCGCAGGCAGCGCTGGGTCAACCGGCTGGCCTGCCTGCTGGCGGCGGCGGTCAGCCTGTATTTCAGCTATTTCTCTGCGGTCCCGATCATCGAGCGGCAGGACAACATCTGGAGCTGGGGCAGCCTCTACGCGAAGATCGGATACCTGTCCGGTACGGTGGAGTCGACGCTGGCCAATATGGAGTTCTCGGTGTACAGGCCCGACGGCTATTCGGACGGGCGCATCGCCGAGCTCGCCGAAGCGGCGCGCAGACAGCAGGCGGACGCCGCAGCGGAAGCCAGCGACGCCTACCCGGACATCGTGATGATCCTCAACGAGACCTGGTACGACCTGGATCGGTACATCGATACCGGCGCGGACGTCGATTATCTGGCGAACTACCGGGCGCTGGACAACGCCATCAAGGGCTATGCGGAGGTTCCGCTCACCGGCGGCGGCACCAACGGCACGGAGTATGAGATGCTCACGAGCAACTCCATGACACTGATCAACGCCTATGCCCCCTTCAACCGCCTGAACTTCGCCGACACGGTCACCCTGCCGCGCTACCTGAAGCAGCTCGGCTATGCTACCGTCGCCGCCCATCCCCACGAATCCCAGAACTATCACCGGGGCATGAGCTGGTCGCAGATGGGCATCGACCAAACCCACTTCATACAGGATTTTACGGAGCTGGAGTATTACGCCGATCGCAACAAGGATCACGAGATCACGGATACGACGGCCCTGAAGAACCTGATCCGCTTCATGGACGAGCTGCCGGGGGACGGCCCCCGCTTCGCCTTCCTGGCCACCATGCAGAACCACGGCGACTGGACCAACAACCGCCCCGAACAGGCGCTGGTCCACAGCCATCCCGCCACGGCAGACGAGGCACTGGTCGGCAGGATCAACGAATACCTGTCCTGCCTGACGTATACCGACGCGATGATCGGTTTCATGCAGCAGTATTACACCGAGCTGTATGAACGGACGGGCAGGCGGGTGGTCGTGTGCATGGTGGGGGACCATTCGCCCAGCTTCCTGCCCGAGCTGGAAGGCCTGTGCAAATGGCAGGATCGGGCGCTGGCCGAGCGCATGGGCAAGCAGACGCCCTTCTACATCTGGGCGAACTATCCCCTGGATCTGGAGGACGAGGCCCTTCCCCGGACGGAAAGCATGGATCTGTGCTGTCTGATGCCCGCCGTGCTGCGCGCCGCCGGGGTGCCGCTGTCCTACTATTACAGGTACATCCTGGATATGAACCGGGATGTGGCGGTCTATACCAATGTCGGTTCGGAAACGGCCGAGGAGACCAGGCGGATCGCCTTCTATGACCGTGAGGGCCTTCTGCATTACGTGGACGAGGACGCGCCCCTGGCGCGCGCGGTCAGCGATTACTTTTGCATGGAATACAACCTCAACGGCGAGGACACGCGACAGGAACCGGCGCTGTTCGAACCGACAGGGAGTGGGAAGGTCGCGCCTGCGGCCGACCCCTGAGGTTATGATCGCTTGAAAGTGGAGGTTCTTCGGATTGAATCATAGATGGAGGGGCGTGGCCCTTTGCCTGGTTGGCGCGGCGGTGCTCGTGGCCCTGGTGGTTTTCGGACCGGGCCGGGGCGCGCGGGACGTTGGCGAGGGCGTCGCGCCGGTGAGGCTTTCCAGGGAATCCGGCTTCTACGACGATGCGTTTTACCTGGAGATGGCCTGCGACAGGGGCGAGATCCGCTATACGCTGGATTCCACGGTGCCCAACGAGCATTCCCTGCTGTACACCGGGCCCATACTGGTCGAGGACGCCAGCTCTAACCCGAACGTCTACAGCATGATCGAGGATGTCTGCATCGAATTGAGGTCGGACATACTCAAGGTTGCCGGTCGGGAGCCCAAGTACGGCTTTACGACGCCGAAGCAGCCCGTGGACAAGGCCATGGTCGTTCGCGCCGTCTGCATCGACGCCTTCGGCAACCGCAGCGACATCGTCAATGGCGTCTATTTCGTCGGCTTCAACAAAAAGGAAGCCTATGACGGCATGAACATCATCTCCATCACCACCGACCCCGACAACCTCTTCGACTTCGACAGCGGTATCTATGTCCTGGGCAAGACCTTCGACGATACCGTCGTGGAGGGCGCGGGCGTGCCGCCGGCGATTGCGAACTTCGGCAACTGGGCGGGCAATTACAAGAACAAGGGCAGCCAGTGGGAGCGGGAGGCGCACGTCTGTTTCTTCGATACCACCCACAACCTGACGCTGTCCGGCAATTACGGCATACGCATACAGGGCGGCGCAAGCCGGTATATGCTGCCCAAGAGCCTGAATATCTACGCCCGAAAGCGCTATGGCAGCGAAACGATACCGGCGCTGCCCCTGTTCGGCGAGGATTGGCAGCTGCACAGCCTGAACCTGAACGCGGGCGGTCAGGGCGTGGAGACGAAGATCCACGACCTGCTGGTCAACACCCTCGTGGCGGATTGTGACGTGCTGACCCGGGAGTATGAGCCCTATGAGCTGTTCCTGGACGGTGAATATTGGGGCGTCTACTGGCTGACCCCCCGGTTCAAGGAGGACTACTTCGCCGGCAAATATGGCTTCGACGATGTGATCGTGACCAAGGTCGATCACATCGAGGTTGGCGACGATACTGATTTCAAAGCCTACAAGGATATGCTGTACATGATCGCCGACAACGATATGAGCGACGAGGCGAACTATGTGCGCGTGTGCGAGCTCGTGGACATGGAGAGCTGGATCGATTATTACGCGATAGAGCTGTACATCTGCAACACGGACTGGCCGGGCAACAATCGCTCCCTGTGGCGCGTACGCAATGCGTCGGATCAGCCGGACGCGGACGGAAGGTGGCGGTGGGTGCTGTTTGACGTCAACCTGTCGATGGACACCGCGCGCGCGGACAATAATTTCATCGATCGCACCACCAAGCGGGATCCGATCCTGGCCAGCCTGTATGATAACCGGACCTTCAGGCGGGCACTCGTGAGGCGGATGGTCAGGCTGGCAAAGGAGAATTTCAACCCCAAGCGGGTGAATGCCTTTGTGGACGAATACGCGGCGCGGATGCGCCGTGCCATGGGCAACGAATACATCCGGTTCATGAATGACAGGACGGAAGAGGACTTCATTAAGGCCTGCGGGCAGATCAAGGAGTTTTTCCGGCTGAGGTATGATTATGTCATGGAGAAATACGGTGGGAAGAAGAAATAAAACGGTACTTGAGGCAGACAGGTACCGGCACGAGCTAAAGTACATCTGCAGCGACCTGGAGCTGAGGATCGTCGAGCAGAAGCTCAGGGCGGTGATGAAGCCGGACCCCTATGCTGACGAAAACGGCGAATACCTGATACGCAGCGTCTATTTTGACGACTACCAGAGAAGCCGCTTCTTTGAGAACGAGGATGGCGTAGACCCCCGTGAAAAGTTCCGAATCCGCGCTTACAACTGCTCCGACGCGCGCATCTGCCTGGAAAAAAAGATCAAGAACCGGGGCATGACGGGCAAGCGGAGCTGCCTGATCGACCGGGAGACCTGCGCGAGGATGCTGGCGGGCCAGTCCGTTTCGGATCGCCTCGGGCAACACCCGCTGTTGGACGAGTGGATCGTGCAGCGGGAAACCGCGGGGCTGCGCCCGGTGATGCTGGGAGAATACGTGCGCAAGCCCTACGTTTACCCGGCGGGGAACGTCAGAATCACCTTCGACAGGTATATCTCTGCCTCCTACCGGGTCCGGGACATCTTCGAGGCCAGGACATCCAGGATCGCGGTGCTGCCCACCGGCTATCACGTGCTGGAGGTCAAGTACGACGACTTTCTGCCGGACGTTATTTACCAGCTGATCGACAGCGGCCACATGCGCCAGACCACCTTTTCAAAATTCTATCTGGGCTGCAGGGCCATAGGGGGCAGAGTCAATGAGCTTCCGTGAGATCTCCGGGAAGGGAAGGTCGGCTGAATGAGGGGCAATGGGGCAAAGCGGGTTTTCCTCGTGGCGCTGGCGGCGTGCTTTGCGCTGCTTTGTGTCCTGTTTGCCCGCCGGTCCGTCGATGGCTGGATGGCCATCGAACGGGAATACCCCAGGAGCAACATGGCGCTCTCCCTGAGCCGGGGGAAGGGCGGCGTCATCCGCATCGACGGGGCGGGCAAGCTATACGCCAACGACCTGAAGGCGATGCTGAGGGCCGCCGACATCCATTCAAGCGAGGTCAGGGACGTCATCGTGGGAGAGGACATCACGGAGATCGGCTACAAGACCTTCTCTCGCATGAGATACCTGCAGACGCTGAAGCTGGGCAGCGACGTGGCCCGGGTCGCCCCGGGGGCGCTGAATTATTGCGCGGCCCTGGAGTGGCTGTACCTGCCCTCGGGGGCCGGGGAGATCGGGGCGGGCTTCCTCTACGGGTGCGATCAGTGCCGCGTGGTGACCGATGCCCGGCCCGAAGACCTGCCGGCTCTGGAAAACGTGAAGCCGGAGAGCATCGTCGCCGGGGTGGATTCCCTTGATGGCCTGCGCTCGGCGATGGGCGGCGACGCCGACCTGCCGGACGTGCTGGCGCGCTGGTGGCGTTGACGGTTGGATCGATTGAAAAAACGGGAGGCGCCGATGTTGAGGCTTCGATGGAAGACCCTGCTGAGCTGCTGCCTGGGCGTCGCGGCCCTGGCCGGCATGCTGGCATTCGCCCTTAACCAGAGCGACGATGAGAAGGGCATGCGCTCGGAGGTCGCCTTCTCCCAGCCCTCCGGCTTTTATGATGACGCCTTCATGCTCGAGATGACGGGCGATGGGAACCCGATCTACTATACCCTGGATTGCACCGACCCCGACGCCGACTCGACGCTGTATACCGGTCCGATCCTCATAGAGGATGCCAGCCCGAAGGAAAACGTGTACAGTGCCGTCACCGATACCTCGGCCTACTACGACAAGGCGCTGCTGAAGCAAAACGGGGTCAGGCAGACCCTAAAATACCGGATACCCAAGGCGCCTGTGGACAAGGCGACGGTGGTGCGGGCTGTAAGCATCGACGCCTCCGGCAACGCAAGCCCGGTGTCCACAGCGGTCTATTTCGTGGGCTACGGCGAAAAGACCGGCTATGCCGGCGTGAATGTCATGACCATCGTCACAGACCCCGCCAACCTGTTTGACGATGAGAAGGGCATCTATGTGCTGGGCGCGAAGTTCAGGGAATCCCTGAAGGACGGCATCGTGCAGTATACCGGCGAGCCCGGCGTATTCTCCTGGCCGGCCAATTACAGGCAGAGGGGCAGGGAATGGGAGCGCGAGGCGGTCGTGCATTGCTTTGACGCCAATGGCGAACCCGTCTTTTCCGGCCCCTGCGGCATACGGGTGCAGGGCCGGGCGACCCGCTCCCACATGCCTAAGAATCTGAACATCTACGCCCGCAAGGAATACGGCTGCCCGGCCTTCGATACCGGCGCTCTGTTCGACAGGGAATACCGTCTGAACCGCTTGAACCTGTACAACGGCGCCAACGACCTGATGCTCAGGGATTACATGATCCATGCGATGAGCGATGACGCGGACGTGGTCGACCAGGAATTTTGCCCGTGCGCGCTGTTCCTGGACGGCGAATACTGGGGCGTCTACTGGCTCTGTACGCGATTCAAGCCCGATTATCTGAATCAGGTATACGGCGTTAAGAAGGACAACATCGTATCGATCAAGATGGGGAAGGTCGAGATCGGGCAGGATGAGGACCTGAAGCTCTACGAGGACATGGTTTCGTTTATCGCGGACAACGATATGCGATCCCCGGAGGCCTATGCGCGGGCCGGTGAGCTCATCGACCTGCAGGCGTGCATCGACTACTATGCCGTCGAGGTCTACGTCGCCAGCACCGACTGGCCCACCAACAACTTTGCCCTCTGGCGCAGCCGGCATGAGGCGAGCAACGCGTATTCCGACGGGCGGTGGCGATGGATGCTGTTTGACCTGGACCACACCACCCGCGTTGCGAACGCCGAAGAGGATACGCTGTGGCGCGCCTGCAACCTGGACGCGCTGCTTGCCAGCCTGATGCAGAACGAGGATTTTTCAAGGCGCTTCTCCGAAAAGCTGGTGCAGCTGGCCAGGGAAAACTTCGCGCCGGAGCGCACGGACGCCTTCATAGACGCCTATGAGTCCGACATGGCGGAGGCCATCGAGAAGAAGTACCAGCGCTTTTACGGAAAGTACGACATGGACGCGTTGTTTTATGCA
The DNA here is from genome assembly GCA_017432405.1 of Clostridia bacterium. The sequence continues at coordinate 13,652 of JAFRJF010000082.1, forward strand.
GGCTGCGAGCAGGTCAGGGAATTCTTTCGCCTGCGTCAGACATATATCATCAATACTTATGGAGGTATAGATTAATGAGCTTCAAGGACATCTTCAAGAAGGGCTTTCTGACATCCTACGCCAATACGGAAATCACCTTCCGCTATGCGGTGCTGGCGATGCTGGTGTGTCTTGCGATCGCGCTGGTGATCTGCGCGGTCTACTACTTCAAGTCGAGGAAGTACTTCTTTTCCAAGGAATTCGCGGTGTCCCTGGTGGCGCTGTCGGTGATCACCGTGTCCGTGATCCTGACGATCCAGGCCAGCGTGGTGGTGTCACTGGGCATGGTGGGCGCGCTGTCCATCGTGCGCTTCAGGACGGCCATTAAAAACCCGTTGGATCTGGTGTTCCTGTTCTGGTCTATCGCCACGGGCATCATCTGCGGCGCGGGGCTGTACTTCATCGCCCTGCCGCTGACGCTGATCCTCGGCATCGCGATACTGCTGTCGGACGAGGTGCCCGGGGTGGCCCGCAACCGCATACTGGTGCTGGACGGCAGCTATCCCTATGACGAGAAGCAGACCATGGACATCGTGAAGAAGTACGCCAAGTGGTACAACGTGCGCACCGAGAGCGTGCACAACGACGCGGTCAACCTGATCGTCGAGGTGCGCAAGGTGAAGGACAGCGCGGGCCTGATCCGGGAGCTGCGGCAGACGGGCGCGTTCAGCGACGTTTCGCTGCTGGTGCAGGAGGGGACGATCGACTGATGATGAACGAAGGCGGAAAGCGCGTGTTTCTCGCCGCCCTGGCGCTGATCTTCGGCTTGCTGCTGTACATGTGCGTCGACGGACGGGATATCATACGCTGGACTGCCGATGTGGCCTATTCCAGGGGAAATGAGGAACTGTATATCCAGCGCCTGGGGGACGGGGCGATCTACATCGGCGGGGAGGGCAAGCTGTACGGGCCGGACATGCGCGCCCTCGTGGAAGGCGAGAGCATGACGGTCGAGTCGGTGACGGACGTCATCATCGGCAATGGCATCACGGAGATCGGCTATGATGTCATCTGCGGATACCCGATCCTGCGCACCGTCCGCCTCGGCGACGGCGTGGCCGTCCTCGGCAACGGGTCGATCTGCGATTGCCCGGAGCTGCAGTTCGTCTTCATACCTGCCGGCGTCCAGAGGATCAGCCGGGATTTCCTGTACGACTGCAATCGCTGCATCGTCGTTACGGACGGGCCCGCCGACGGCCTGCCAAAGCTGCGAAACACGCGCAAGGCCAATATCATCGGAAATGTGGATTCCCTTGCGGCCATGCAGGGCGCCTGGACGAACGGCACGGAGCTGCCGGAGATCCTGGAGCGGTGGTGGCCGTGATAAAAACCAACGAGAGAGGACTGCCATCATGCCGAATGTTGAAAACCACAAGGAGCTCGTGCCCTTTGAGCACTATACCGGCCTGTTTGAACAGCTGGACCCCGTCGAGGCGGCGGAGCGCTGCGGGGTGAGATACGATCCCGACGCCAGGGTGTTCACGCTGCGCCTTCTGTACGTGGATTACCGGATCACCTGGCCGAAGTTCTCCATAAGCAGCGCCGCGGCGGACGGCTTCGCGCTTTACAACCTGCCTGCGCAGATGCTGATGATCCGCTACCTGCTGGAAGGCCGGCGGTCGGTGGGGACGGGCGAATTTCTGCCATACCGGGAGATGCCCTGGGGGGAGGTCTACCTGAAGCCCTTCACCGGGCGCTGCCTGAACCGGGCGGCCTTCACCTTTGGCACGCGCCTGGACGCCTTCAGGGCCGCCGCGGCCCAGCTGCCGGCAATTCCCCTGGACAAGGGGGACGCGTCCTACCAGCTGGAGATCATGCCCGGATACGACGTGCGGCTGATCGTCTGGGAGGGGGACGATGAATTCCCGCCCAACAGCCAGATACTGTTTTCGGATAATTTTCCCAAGGCCTTCTCCGCAGAGGACCGGACGGTGGTGGGGGATATACTCATTTCCGACCTGAAGCGGCGGATGTGATCGAAAAGGCGACAGTTTTGTCGCCTTTTCGTTTGACAATTTATGAAGAATCATTTATAATGAAGTGTATTCATTGATAGGTTGGAGAACAGCGCAATGGACTTTAAACAGCTTGAATCCTTTGTGGCCGCCGTGGACGAGGGCAGCTTTTCCAATGCCGCCGAGCGCCTGCAGCTTTCCCAGTCGATGGTGACGGTGCACATTCGCAACCTGGAATCGGAGCTGGGCACACGGCTTTTGAACCGAACCACCCGCAGCATGGAGCTGAGCCCCGCAGGGCGGACCTTCTACGGCTATGCCCGGCAGATGCTGAAGCTGAACCGCGACAGCATATTTGCGCTCAGCCGGGCAAACCAGGATGTCAGGACCATCAACATCATCGCCACGCCCTACATCGTGCGCTACTATCTGACGGATCGCGTCATACAGTTCAACCGGCGCTTTCCCGATGTCAGCTTCAATTTCATCACCTGCGCCCATTCCGAGATTTTGAATCGCCTGCAAACGGAATCGGCGGAGTTTGCCTTCTGCACGATGAAGCTGATGAATTCCGATTACGCGGTGAAGCATTGCGACATGGCGAACCTGGTGGTCATCACGCCGAACCTGCCCCGGTTCAGGCAGTTGGGCAGCGGCATCTTTCCCTATGCCCTGTTCGGCGAGGAGCGGCTGATCACCCGCAGCAGCACCTCCACCCTCCAGCAGGAGTTTTTGCGCTGGTCGAAGCTGAACATCCCCGATGTCAAGCTGAACGTGGTGGCCGGGGTGGACGATACCGAGACCATCATGCGCCTGGTCGCCGCCGGCGTGGGCATTTCGGTGATCTCGGAGGTGGCCGTGCGCGAGGCTGTGGCCGAGGGCAGGCTGCTCTCCTTTCCCATCGAGGGAACGATGCCCTATCACCTGTACTTTGTCCACAAGAAGCGGTACCTCACGCCGGAGCAGGCGGCCTTCAGGGATTTTGTACTGGAGACCATACCGGCAAGCGGCGGCGAGGAACCGGGGGAATAGGAAATACAACATCGAGGCTGTGCCGGAGTGGCACAGCCTCGATGCATCACAGGGGGATCATTCCTCTTGCTTCTCCACGGTCTCGATTTCCGCGCAGGCCTTCAGACGCTCCAGCGCCTTGTCCGCCAGCACGTTCTGCACGATGGCCCGCTGGGCGGTCTCGTCCAGGCGGGCGGAAAGCTGCTCGGGGGTCAGGTTGTTCTGCCGGCACAGCCTCTGGATCTCCTCGGCCACGTCGTCCTCGCCGGCCTCGATGCCCTCCGCGTCGATGATCTCCAGCAGGATCTGCTGGCGGGTCACCCGCTTCCTGGCGTCCGGCAGGCGATCCGCCCTCAGCTGGTCCTCGGTCCTGTCGGTAAAGCGGCAGTAGGCTTCCAGCGTCAGGCCCTGGCGGGAGAGCTGGGCGCGAAGCGACTGCATCTCCGCCTCCAGCGCGGCTTCGACCTGGGCTTCGTCGACTTCGCCGTCGTACTTTGCCACCAGCGCGTCCAGCAGCCGCAGCTTCAGGTCCGCGTCGGCCTGCCGGTCGGCATAGGCCTGCATGCCCTGCCGGAGCGCCTCCCGCAGCTCGTCAAAGCTGTTGAAGCCGCTCACCTCCCGGGCAAAGGTGTCGTCGGGGGCGTATTTTTCCCGCTGGCGTATTTCCCTGACGGTGCACTTGAACACGGCCGCCTTGCCGGCCAGCGCCTCGGAATGGTAGGGGGTGGGGAAGGTGACGCGCACGTCCACCACGTCGCCGGGGCGCGTTCCCACGAGCTGCTCCTCGAAGCCCGGGATGAAAGTGCCGCTGCCCAGCACCAGGGACTGGTTTTGCGCGGTGCCGCCCTCGAACTGCACGCCATCGCAGAAGCCCGCGTAGTCCAGCACCAGCTCGTCACCGGGCTCGCTGGCCCGCCCGGTGACGGGTATGATCTTGGCGTGCTGCTCCAGCAGCGCGTCCACCTGCCGGTCGACCCGCGCCTCCGAGACGATCAGGCGCTCGCAGGTGCCCTTTAAACCCTTGTAATTCAGCATGATTTAAGACACTCCCAATTCAAATGATATAAACCAATGTACCACATCCCGTCGCCGCTGTCAATCGTCGTCCATTTTCCGTCAAAATCGGCCTGTTTCCGTAATAATTAAACTGCTATTTATTGACCGCTTTGAATAATCGTGGTATACTAATGGGTGGTGACAGGTGAGCGTCCCGCGCCCTGACAGGATAGAGGCAGGCGCAGGACAAGCAACCGCCCTATTGTGAGTGCAATCAATAAAGGAGGATACCTGACCATGCTTGATCCCACGATCTTCGAGAAAACCGACATGCTTGATCCTACCGTCTACAAAGACTGGCAGATTGCTGAGAATGCCGAGAAGAAGCTGCCCCCGGTGGATTATTTCCGGGAGAAGCTCGGCCTGCTGCCCGAGGAGATCATTCCCTACGGCAAGACCCCGAAGCTTGACTTCATCAAGATCATGAACCGCCTGAAGGACAAGCCCGACGGCAAGTTCATCGAGGTCACCGCCATCACACCCACCCCCCTGGGCGAGGGTAAATCCACCGTCTCCCTGGGCCTGATCGAGGGCCTCGCGAAGATCGGCAAGAACGTCGGCGGCGCTCTGCGCCAGCCCTCCGGCGGCCCCACCCTGAACGTCAAGGGCACTGCGGCCGGCGGCGGCAACGCCCTGCTGATGCCCATGACCGAGTTCTCACTGGGCCTGACCGGCGACATCAACGACATCATGAACGCCCACAACCTGGCCATGGTGGCGCTGAACGCCCGCATGCAGCACGAGCGCAACTACACCGACGAGGAGATGGCCAAGCACAACATGGGCCGTCGCCTGGACATCGACCCCAAGCGCGTCGAGATGGGCTGGGTGTTGGACTTCTGTGCCCAGGGCCTGCGCAACATCATCATGGGCGTGGGTGGCAACAAGGACGGCTACCTGATGGAGAGCAAGTTCGACATCGCCGTGGGCTCTGAGCTGATG
>JAFRJF010000083.1 GCA_017432405.1 Clostridia bacterium
ACGACCCCGACGAAAATCTCGGTGAGACAGGGCGAAAATCTCGGTGAGAAATTGAAAAGTCTCGGTGAGAAATCCGAAAATCTCGGTGAGAAATCGCAAAATCTCGGTGAGAAATTTCCGACCCCCGACGGGACACAGAAACAATGAACAAATCAAAACACGTAACAATATGAAGTACAAAGCATTTTTCAACAAGAGGGCCAACCTCTACTACGCCCGCAGCCTTTCGAGCGGGAAGACCATCACCACCGCGCGCCTGATGGACGAGGTGGCGGGCGCCAGCACCGTGGCCCCGGCCGACGTGGCGGCAGTGCTCCGCGCCCTGTGCGACGCCATGCGCGGCCACCTGAGCGACGGCGACAAGGTCAAGCTCGACAACATCGGCACCTTCTACCTCATGGCCGACGCCAGCGGCAACGGCGTGGCGACGGAGGCCGAGGTGAGCGCGGCGCAGATCAACCGCGTCAACGTGCGCTTCACGCCGCAGAAACGCCGCGTGGGCGGCAGCGGCAAGGGCATGCAGGTGCCCGTGCTGGTGAGCGACGACATCCGCTGGGAGCGCGCCGACGGCAGCGAGTCCTCCGGCAGCGGCGGCGGCAGCACCACCCCCACGCCGACCCCCACGCCCGGCGGCGGCGAGGACGAAGGGTGAACCGACAGCAAACGCAGGCATGACAATGGAACCGACAACACGACAGCACAGCGCGGCCCGATGCCCCGGCAGGGGCATGACAAGATGCACGGGCATGTGCGCGGCCCGATGCCCCGGCAGGGGCATGACAGGGGTAGCCAGCCAATTCATTGGCTGGGACGGCGGTGTGCGCGGCAACGGCGTGCCGTCAGGTACGCGACACCATGTCGCACCCCGCTGGGGTGCATGGGATAACGGATGCCGTTGTCGTCCAGCCGTTGAAACGGCTGGCTACCATTGTCAGACGCCTAACGGCGTCGCCTGACGGACAACACACGAGAGTTCTTTGACACGACTGAGACAAGACAGATTTTTTTCCCGGCCGGGGCAATAAACTGTGGCCGCCGGCGTTATGAGAGAAAAAAACATAACGCATTATGGCAACAGTAATCCTACAGGTACCCGACGAGAGCCTGGTCAACAAGGTGAAACAGGCCTGCAAGATGCTCATGGGCGTCACCTCGGTGACGGTCAAGAAAGAGGTGGAACCCTACCTCATCGACCCCGAGACGGGCAAGCGCATGAAGCAGAAATACGTCAAGGAAATAGAAGACGCCATGAACGGCATCGGCGTGAAGACCTATGCCTCGGTGGGCGACTTCTTCAAAGAGATGGGCATCGCGATATGAAATACACGGTGCGCTTCTCCACGCGTTTCCGCAAGCAGATCAAGCTCTGCCAGAAGCGCGGCCTCAAGATGAACCTCATCAGCGAGGCCATCGAAATCCTTGCCGCCGAAGGCACGCTGCCGCAGCAGTACCGTCCACACCGCCTGACGGGCAACCTGAAGGGCGTGTGGGAGTGCCACATCGAGCCCGACTGGCTGATGACCTGGCAGCAAAACGACACCGAGCTGACACTGCTCTTCCTCTAGACCGGAAGCCACGCCGACCTGTTCTGACCATTTCTACCTGCTCAACGACCTCCTGCGCGAGCTCGAGGCCTGAGCCCCCCCACACCAAAGGAAAAAAAATCTGCCGCGCGTTCCCCGACCGGGGGCGGCGGTGTTCTGTCTTGTCACAGGAGACTGGAAAAACTAGTTGAACTAGTTGAACTAGTCGGACTAGTCAGACTAGTCAGACTAGTCAGACTAGAAAGACTAGCAACCCCTACAACAACAACGAAAAAAAACCAATCATTTATTAACTAATTTCATAAACAAAATGAAACATTTATTAAAAAAACTGACATTCTTGGCGCTCGCCCTGACGATGAGCATCGGGGCCTGGGCGCAAGGCCAGCTGCTGACGACCATCAGCCATGACGGCAACGGCGACTTACTCAGCGGCAGTCGAACCTTCGATGGCGTGGCCACCCTCACCGTCGTCGGCAATATCAGCTACAGCTCTACTGATGGATGGCAGACTGTGTATTCAAACGCCGATGGCGGCTCGTTGACAGTCACCGCCGCCGACGGCTACACCATCGACAGCTGCCGATTCATCTACGGCAGCAAGAGCTACACCGCTGCGGCAGC
>JAFRJF010000084.1 GCA_017432405.1 Clostridia bacterium
CAGGGGAGCCCCTTATAGCCACTTGGGTATTTCTCCATATATGGCGGAGATGGTAGGATTCGAACCCACGGGCACTTGCATGCCGACGGTTTTCAAGACCGCTTCCTTAGACCACTCGGACACATCTCCGTGTTTTCGATGTCCCCCGCTTCCGTCCGATGGGAAGTATACCAAACGCCATTTGAATTGTCAATGGTTTTCAAGATCGGTTTTCAGTATTGGAGGGAGTACTATTTATTTGCCGGTGAAAACCAGGCGAAAAATAGCAGGAGGCTCCCCCGAAAATGCCACGCAAATCCCCTCTTAGATTCCACGAAAGAAAACTGATAGAGCGCATGTACGAGAACGAGGACGCCACGTTCACCGAGATCGCGGCGGCTGTTGGTTGCTGCGCCGCTACGGTTTCTATCGAGGTGAAGCGCGGGGCCACCGGGAAGCTCAACCGATTCATGCGCCCCGAGTACAGCGCGGAGCTGGGCCAGCTCAGATACAGGGAGGCCCGTGCCAGGTGTGGGCGCAAGAAAGCCAGCATCAAGGGCCTTGTGTGAGGCCGGGAAAGGAGAGGTGTTTTGTATAAGTTCGTGAAAGATAAGCCCATCTACTTTGGCGCATATGTAGAGTTCGACCACGAGCCAACGCGGGAGGAAGTCGTGGAGAAGCTGACGGCGCAAGTCCAAGGCCTCCTCCCTGTATTGGTTCCCGATTCCTACGACGAGGGGCGGCTCATTATGAAGCCAGCCAGCGACGACAGGGGGTGGACGGCGGCGATCAAGTTGCAGGTTTGACGCCATCAGCCACGCCGTATTCCGGGAACAGGTCGCATTTTTTGTCATCCGTTATGTGTGTACAGGAAACATCCGCATTGAACATTGGGCAGTCGATTCCAGAAATGACGCCATTGCTGACCGATACAGAGACTTTGATGTATGGCATACGGACGAATGGGCAGGGGCCAGAGCGTTTTTCAAGCGACATCAATTTCACCTCCTTTCCCCATGATTATACCACGGGCGAGAGGACACGGGCAACACTGTTGCCCCTCCCCATCGGCATCGGAGAATGTCAGTGTTGCTTTCAAAGGCAACACCCCCTTTCCCGCCGTATGAACCCCGGTGCCGATGGGGATAGGCGACAGCATATCAGAAGGAGGCGCATCACATGAAACTATTTAAGGGGTTCACGAAAGACATGAAGTGCCGAGGCTTCCAGTACGCCGAAGGCGAAACCTACCACGAGGACAAGGCCGATCTTTGCAACGCTGGCTTTCATGCGTGTGAGGATGTGCTGGATTGCTTCGGCTACTATGCTCCCGGCGGCAGCGTGTATCACGAGGTCGAGCTGGAAGATGTGTCCGACGAGCGCGACGATGATACTAAGCGCGTCGGCAAGACCATCAAGATCGGCGCTGCCCTGGATGTGGCTGGTATCTGTAAGGCCCATTTTGAGTATGTGAACGAGCATTGCAATCCCGTTGACGGGCGTGTGGCGGGAGACAACGAAAGCGTATCCGTAGGCAACAGAGCCAGCGCCAGCGCCGGGGAATCCGGCAGCGCCAGCGCCGGGTATCGCGGCAGCGCCAGCGCCGGGGAATCCGGCAGCGCCGTTTCTCGCGGCTCCGCTTCCGTCGCCGCGAGTGGTGTGGCCGTCGTGCGTGGCAACGGCGTGATGGCCAAGGGTGGTCTCGGCTCGGTGCTGGTGATCGCCATTGAGAACAACGACAACTTTGAGATTGCCAGCTGGAAGGCGGGTGTTGTGAATGGCGAGACCCTGAAGCCTGATACCTGGTACACCCTGAAAGACGGGGAATTTGCGGAGGTGGCCGACGAATGAACGACCTGGAATTTCAACGAGAAATGAGCCGCGTGACCGTCCGGGCTGGCGTGGTGGTCCTGTGTGTCCTGGGCGTGTGTGCGCTGGTGGCCTTCCTGCTCTGGCTGTACGAGCAGCACCAGAAGGAGGCGAATCGACACGCCGAGGCGCTCATGGACATCGAGAGTTCCCGAGACATTGGACAGACCGCATGGGCCAACACCAGCGTCCACAAGGACCAGCTCATTCGGAAGCAGGCGGCGGAGATCGCCGAGCTTCGGGCGTGGAAGAAGCGCACGGAGAACCGCATGGCGAAGCTGCACCTATCGGAGGTGCTTGACGCATGAGGTACAGGTGCGAGGACTGCGGGCACGTGTTCGATGCGGACGAGGCCCGCAAGTACTACGAGCCGGACACTGGCTGGCGGGAGCTGCAATGCCCCTCCTGCCGGTCCCCGGAGCTGGTCGAAGTGCGCGAGTGCAAGTTCTGCGGTGAGGACGAGGACGCCTACCGGCTCACCTCGGACGGCTACTGCCGGGCGTGTGTCCGTAAGACGCGGGAGAAATTCAACGCCTTCCTGGACAAGCACTTTGAGAAGGAAGAGCTGGAAATCCTGAAAGACCAGTGGGACATCTACCCTATCGACGACTAAAAAGGAGGCATACATCTATGGCAAAACTCATCTGTATCATGGGCGAAAGCGGGGCCGGTAAGACGACGGCCATGCGGACGCTCCCCCCGGACCAGACCTACTACATTGACGCGGACCTGAAGGGCCTGAGCTGGAAGGGCTGGAAAGCCCAATATAACACGGACCGCAAGAACTACGCCGCCATCAATGACCCCATCCGGGTCCAGGTGCTCCTGCGGCGACTGAACGACGAGCGCCCCAACATCAAGTATATCGTGGTGGACACCCTCAACGGGATCATGGTGGCCGACGAGATGAGGCGCATGAGCGAAAAAGGCTACGACAAATGGGCGGACCTGGCCGCCTCCGTGTGGATGCTCATTGACGACGCGCTGACCTTCCGGGAGGATCTGACGATCATCTTCCTCTGCCACAGTCAGACGGACCGGGACGACAACGGGTATATGTTCACCAGGATCAAGACCTCGGGCCGGAAGCTGGACAAGATCGTGCTGGAGAGCAAGTTCACCACGGTCCTCCTCGCCAAGTGCGTGGATGGCCGCCACGTGTTCGAGGTCCACTCGGATCACAGCACAGCCAAGACCCCGCTGGACGCATACGACGCGGACACGAAGGAAGTCGCCAACGACATCATGGAAGTCATCAAGGTATTGGAGGAGTACTAAGTCATGCAGAAACCCAACGGATTCGACCAGGCAGCCGCCAGCCTGAACTATGAACCCCTCACCCTGGGCGGCCATGTGTGCGTCATCAAGGGCGCGGAGGAGGCCAAGAGCAAGACCGGAAAGGATATGTACAAGATCGCCCTGGACATCACGGGCAACGATCCGCAGGCTGGATACTACCAAAAGAAATTCGACAACGACACCCGTGAAAATCGCCGGTGGCCTTGTGTCTCTTATGTGGTCATCACGGACAACGAGGGCAACTGCTCCCGGAACTGCGCCAGCTTCGTCACCTCTGTCGAGGAGAGCAATCCCGGCTTCTCCTTCCCCTGGGACAACGCTGCATACCTGAAGGGCAAGCGCGTCGGCGTGGTGTTCGGAGAGGAGGAATACAAGAACGACAAGGGCGAGATCAAGCGGGCCACCAAGCCCTTCTGGTTCAGGAGCGCGGACAAGGTTATGGACGCGCCGGTCCCGAAGCTGAAGGAGTACAAGGCGGCCATATCGCCCGCGAGACCTGGGGCATGGGCGGACATCAGCGCCGACGATATCCCGTTTTAATAGGGCTGTTCCTCCTCCCCGAAAGGGCCTTGCCTGAGTAGGGGAGGAGATCAGGAGGATCACGCATGAAGTATTTCAAGGTCTATATGGACTTCATAGATACCATAGGAGCCCTCGGTGACGCTGAGAGGGGGCGTCTGTTCACGGCCATGCTGGAGTATGCACGGACGGGCACAGAGCCAGAGCTCGGCGGGAACGAGAGATATATATGGGGCGCGGTGAAGTCAGCGTTAGACAAGCAGCGCAGCGCGTACGAGAATGTGTGCTCCATCAACAAGCGTATAGCAACGGAGCGTAACGGAGCGTCACGGACCGTGACGAAGCGTAACGGAGCGTCACACGAAAGAGAAGCCTCCCCCCATACCCCCCTCAAAGAGAAAGATATATATATATCCCCCAGTAGTGGGAATGGTATTGATTCTCTTACCGAGGATTGTAATGAGGTCATAGACTTCCTGAACCAAGTAGCTGGTACACAGTACAAGCATAGTGAAACCAGCAGGAAACCTATACGAGCCAGGCTCAATGAAGGCTTTACTGTAGAGGACTGCAAGCAGGTGATCCGCAACAGGTGGAAGGCCTGGAGGGGTACAGAATGGCAGCAGTACATGAGGCCCGATACCCTGTTTAGGCCATCGAAATTTGAGGGCTACCTGAACGCCGGAGAGACCGCACAGCCTGGCAGATACGACAACTTGAAACGACTTATGGAGGAGACCCCGGATGAATAAAAAAGAGACCGTTCTCCTGTTCGGACTGATCGCCGCCCTGTTCCCGCGTGATGATAAATTCACCAAATGCGACGAGCTGATGCGGGATGCCTGGGCGGAGATGCTGGCAGATTTACCCTTCGACCACGCCAAGGCAGCCGTGAAAGCCGCCGTTGCCACCTCCCCCTTCCCGCCCTCGATCTCCGAGATACGGGAGTACGCCACCAGGATCACCGCCCCGAAGCGGCTGACCGCTGACGAGGCATGGGGGATCGCTTGCGAGGCCATGCGGACCTACGGATTGAACACCGTCCTGAAAGACGGGTTTGTCCCACACCCCGTCACGGTACGCGAGGTCTCTGACGGCTGCCGCGTTTACAAGGTCGTGAGCCATCAGCCGTCCGGCCTGGAGTACGAGGCCAAGCGCCACGTGCCGCCGGAGGTGTGGGCGCTGATGGAGCGTATGGGCTACCGCGATATGTTCATGAGCGACAACCCGGATGTGGTGCGCGGCCAGTTCATGCGGGCGTGGGGTATGCACGACAGGGAAGCCACGGAGCGCCGGGTGCTGGGCGGCGTACTCCCCGAGTTCGTGCGGATGCTGAGCGAGACGATGGGCGGAGGACTACTGGACGAAGGAGGGAAAGCATGAACGGAAGCATTGCCAAGTTTATCCCCAAGGGCAGAGAAAACGCCATCTCCCGGAAGGACCTGGTGCTGCTCACGAAGCTAGACGACAGGACGGTCCGGGCCAAGATCAGCGAGGCCAGGGAGAGCGGTGCGGCCATCTGTGCCAACACCGTCACCGGCGGCTACTACATGGCCGAGACCGAGGAAGACAAGCAGGCGCTCCTCGGTGAGCTGATGAGCCGGATGAAGAAGCTGTCCGCCTGCTATAACGCCGTGAGAAAAACGAGGCTCCAGGCATGAACATGATTCTGCTGGAAGATACCAGGAACCCGGCGGACAAGCACCGGAACGTGCACGAGTGGGCGGCGGCCAATGGCGTGACGATCAAGCGGACGAAGCTCATGGTTGGGGACTACACCCTGCCGACGAACCAGTCCATTTGCATCGACACGAAGGCCGGACTGCAAGAGGTCTACTCCAACGTGATCCAGCAGCATGACCGCTTCCGTGCGGAGTGTGAGCTGGCACAGGAGGCGGGTATCTGGCTTGTGATCCTGGTGGAGGAGCCGAGCATCAGCAGCCTGGAGGATGTGGTGCGGTGGAAGAACCCCAGGCGTGAGCGCTGGTTCCGGGTCCACGCCGCACACAAGGCGGGCAAGTTCCTGAAGCTGTCCATCCCGAAGGTCCCGCCGGTCAGCTCGGAGCAGCTGGCCGCTGCGATGGGCACGATGGGCGCGAAGTATGGCGTCACCTGGATGTTCTGCAACAAGGCGGAAACCGGGGCCAGGATATGGGAGCTTCTATACCGCCCGTTTTAACAGTTAAAACAGGCCTAATTTGGCCGGGAGGAAAAGATGCTGGTAACTGGATGGAAAAAGGCGATGAAGAAAAATAACGCCAGCCAGAGGGGTCTGGCGACAGAGCTGGGCGTGAACCTGGTGGAGATGAATCTGGTGATAGCTGGCCGTGCGTTCCTGGATGAGCCGCGATTCGCCAAGGCCTGCCAGATACTGAATGTCCGAGCCACGGAACTGTACCCGGCGGAGACGCTGCTGCTCATGTACGGCACGGACGAGAAGGCCCCGGCAAAGCGGCGCGTCGCCCAGGTACGGCTGGACGATGATGTGCGGGAGCTGGTGGACTTCGTGGCCCGGGACGAACACCTGAACCGGGCGCAGGCGGCCAACGCAATTATCCGTAGAGCATTTGAGACGAGGAGGATTGAGGCATGAGCGTGATCGAAAGGGCCGAGCAACGGCTGAAAGAGGAGGAGCGGCAGAACAGCATGGGGGCACCGAACGAGTACACCCTGGCCTACTGGGCCGCATACCTGGACGGGGCACGGGCACAGATGAAGGAGCTGACGAGCTTTCCGTCGGCGAGGGGGAGGACACAGGAATGAACTTCATCGTTGATTATGCGAGGGCTAAGGAGTGCAGCAACCCCGATGCGTGGTATATGTGCCACAAGTGCGGTGGGTGTGGAAGGAAGTTCGAGGATGGCTTCATGGTAGACGATGGGGGAACGCATGAGGAGGACGAGGAGTGAGCGATCTAATTGACCGGCAGGCGTTGGTTGACCATTTCACAAATACATGGTGCAAGGATTGTGATGACTATGGCGGGATTAGGTGCCGAGCCTGCGCGACGGATGACGCCATTTTTGAAATAGAGGACGCTCCTGCCATAGATGCTGTACCGGTAGTAAGATGCGGAGATTGTCGCCATTATCTGTTTACGGGCTATGGCAAAAACAAGAAATGCTACCGTCCCATGCGTGGAGGAAACGGCGGGCATCGCATGAAAGCGGATGATTTTTGCAGCTATGGAGAAAGGCGGGAAGAATCGGATGGCAACCCGTAAGAATCTGGTGGAGGCATGGCAGGGTATAGACACCCTGCTGTGCGCTCTCGATGGGAAGGGCCCGGAGATGACAGACAAAGAGGCGATCCGCGCCATCGCCCGTGCGCTGTGGGTGATCCTGGATTGGATCGTGAGAAGGATCGACAGAGAAAGGATGGAAAGACAGGATGTTTGATTTGATCGTTGGACTGCTTGCCACCGCTGGAGAGGCTACACTCCTCACGGCCATGATGCGCGTAGGACTGCTGGAGAAGCTGGGGACGCCGCCGGATATCCCGGTGCCGTCCATCCGCAGCGACCCTAACCACGTGGCCGTTGTCGAGCTGGGGGATATGCCGGAGCATCTGGTCTTCGATGAGGACTTTGGCTGGCTCTGGTATAACGCCGTCGATGGTCCGGCGGACGAACAGGAATGACGCCACGGGAGCGCAGACAAATAGCCATGCGCCATGCCTTCCGATACCAGGCGTACAAGCGCGAGGTGCAGGAGTATAGAGAGCAGGCATTGGCCATACGGGGGCAGCGGATCGACGCTGTCCCTGGCTCCACCTCTGCCGGTTCGCACACGGACCCGACACAGCAGGCGGCGATCCGGCTGGCCGATATGCCGGAGAGCCTGAAAGCCAAGGCCAAGTGGGTGAAGGCCGTGAACGACGCATGGGCGGATTGCCTGGCCGAGGACGCGGGCGAACCTCACGGTATGGCATTTCTGCTGGAGCGGAACTTCCGGCTGACCGGCGAGGAGACCGGCAAGGAGCAGAACGCGGCGGTGCGGGAGGAAATCATGCGGGAGGCGCATATCTCGATGAGCACCTTCTACAATCGCCTGGAGACGGTGGCCGACATCCTGGTATACCACGCAGCGAAGCGCGGGCTACTGTAGGGCAAAAGAAATAGGCGGGGGATTCAGCGTCCCCCGCCCTCTTTTTCGTTTTGGCAGCGATCAGTCGAGCGCCCCGAGAATTTCCTTCCATCGGGTATTGACCGACTTCTGTGCCGCCTTCAACGCCTTCTCCAGCATGGCCGCCTTCTCCTCATCGGTGGCCCGCTGGTAGGCCGCGCTGCGCATGGTCTCCTTCAGGGCCGCATACGACGCTTGGCCGCGCTCCTGGGAGAACTCCGTGTACTGCCGGGCGTTCATGGTGAACTTCTGGCCGCCGACGGTGAAGTACTTGTTGCCATCGCTGGGCAGGAAGTCCACGCCGCCGGTGCTTTCTACCAACCGGATAAGCTCATCGTCCACCACATCCCGATTGGTGATCTTGATATTGGTGGGCAGGATGAGCTTGTTGAACACATCCAGGAGATACTCGCCAAATGTGTCTTTCACATCCGTGCGGCCCCACACATCCACATCCGGCTGGAGGACCGTCCCGAGACCGGGCACCTTCTTCGCAAGGCTTCGGGCATAGTAGTCCAGGTTGCTCCCCAGCGGAGAGGTGGCGTCGCTCTTGGTCGTCCGGCGTACCGGGTCGGCAAGCTGGCCCAGCTTGCTGGTGACGGTCGGGAGATACTGGCTCCCGTAGTTCTCCGCAGCCGTGAGGATCGTGTTCCCCAGCGCCCCGCCGATGCCGTTGTTGTTGTAGTTCTGGAGGGCGCTGTTCAGGCTGGACATGAAGCTCATCTCCATGAACGGGTTGAGCGTTCCGGCCATCGTGTCCGTGAAGGTGGACAGGTCGAAGGAGCTGCCGTCGTTCCGATCCAGCGCCTCCATGAGCGCGACGCCCATGAACAGGGGGATGGTGGCCGGGGCAATGGCGCTCATGTTGATAGATACATCGCCGAATTTCAGGCTGTAGGTCTGGTCGCCAGTGTCCTCCAGATAGGTCTCGTACTTCTTCTTATCCTCGCCGCCAGCGCGGATCACGCCAGCCTTTGCCAGGAACATACCGAGGGCCATGAGTGCCGTGCCGGTGATGCCGGAGGACAGGTTGTCAATGGCCTGCGCCGTCGTGACCTTCCCCTTCTTCACGCCGTTCGTGAGCTGGGCGATGCCCATGATGATCCCGGCGGGGCTGTACTCGATGCCCCGCTTGGCGATGTTGATGGGCGTTTTCTTGAAGGGCATTACGCCCTCTACCAGCAGGCGGCCGAAGGTGCCGGAATTGCTGATCCTGTTCAGCATGGTCGCCAGGCTGGAGGCATCCCGGAACGTAGCCTTCCACGCCTGGTTGCTGGCCCACTCCACGGCTGCGTTCATCTGCGCCTGCGTGATGGCCGTGAACTCGCCCTTGGCATTGACCTTCCCGGCCTCACCCTTCTCGTTCAGGGTGTACCCCTGGGCCTTCATGTACTGCATGAGGGCGTTCTTGTAGGCGGGGCGGATGAAGGCAAGGTCCTCGCCCTCCAGGGCGTTAAAGTTGAACTTTGCCAGGGCATTGAGCCATTTAGTGTCGAAGCTCCTCATGTTCTGCTTCACAAAGGTCTCAAACCCCAGCTTGCCGCCACCCTGGAGGTTCCGCTGCTGATCCTCAAAGGAGGCCTGGGCGAAGCCACTCCAGGTGCTGCGATCCTTCGCAGTCAGGATGGCATGGGAGCGATCCTCCTGCTTCACGCCGAGCGCCTTTTCAACGCCGGTAGCCACCGCGTCCTTGGCCGTGTTCAATCCGGCCATGAGCACGTTGCCCGTGATGTTGCGGAAGTGCGTGGTCGGGTTCGCCAGCATGGAGAAGTAGCGCCAGTTGGAGGCCCGGTCCGTGAAGGTCAGGGGAATCTGCTCACCGATGTACTTGGCGACGGCTTCCTCGGCCTTCGTGATCTCCGCCGTAGTCTGTGCCTCGGCGAGCTGCTGCATGAGCGCCGGGTCAACGGTGATCTTCAGCATCTTGCCATCGGCGATCTGGTCCGAGTACTTGGCGTTCAGCCGGTCCACCACCTTCTGCATATACCAGGCGGATCCTACGCCGCCCAGCTCTTTCAATGCGGAGAATATCTGCACGGACTGTCCGGCTTCGGTTGCCAGGAGCTGGAGGTCGGTGGCGATATCCAGCACCGCCGCCTTGTCGCCGCGGTTCGCGGCTTCGGCCAGAAGCTGGAGGCCTATGGCGTTCGTCTTGGCCCCGAACTTGCCCTCCTTTACCATGTCGTGGAACTCGGCTTGGGCCTGTGTGATCTGCCGCTGCGCGATGTAGCTGCGGGCACGGTCCATAGCCTCCTGGTTGGAGAGCTGCGTGTAGCTCATCCAGTCGCCGTCGGCGATCCGCTGCTGCAAGTCGGCCACCATGTCGTCCGCCGCCTTGTTGGATTCCAGGAAGCTCCGGGCAAAGTCGCTCACCCGCTTATCCTCGCTGACCCGTTCCGGCACCTGGATATCGCGGGCGCGGGGGTTCATGCCCTGCGGCTTCGCCCCGTACTGCTGCACCAGGTCGTTATAGGAATTGCCGGTCGCATATCGAAGCTCGTTCCTGGCGGTGTTCCCGCGTTGGCTCAACGGGATGATGTTGCCATTGTTGTCGTAGGTAATGGCGTCGGCGGACTTGATATAGTTTGGGTTGAACGAGACCGTATCCGTTGCATTCCTCGGCCCACCGTCGCGCACATTGCGGACAATGGTGCCATCGTAACCGGCTTCCCTGTCACGAGCAGCCAGCGCGTCCGTGCTGGTAGTCTCCGCCTCCGGGAACAGCTCGGGGGAAACATACCGCCCGTTCTTGTCCCTGACACCAACCTTATCCAGCACCGCGCCGCCTTCGCCGTCCCACTCTGCGTAATCCATGAAGAACTCGGCCACATCAGACTTCGGCCCAAACAATTCCGTAAAAGCGTTTTCCAGCTTCCAGGAATAGTCGAAGTCGTCCTCGGATGTGAATGTGACAGTCTTAGTGTTGCGCTCGGCTGCGGACGAGCTCTCCGCGTCCACAGATTCGTCAATGGGGTACGCAGACAGTGTGAACGATCCGCTCTCCCCGGCATCAGGGGTAACCTCGATCCGGTACAGGGTGACACCCTTGGGGCCGTTCAAGTGAATTTTGTCCCACTCGTCGCCCCTGGCGTTGTACTCATTCGCATTGTCGAAGCGGACGAACAGGTCCAGGATTCTCCCGGCAAACGGGTCGTTGATGCTGTTGTAGATGTTCTGCGGATTTCCGCCGATCATCCGGGCAGCCTTCCTCTTGGCTGCGTCTGCCAGTGTAGTAAGCTCTGTGCTGTCCGCAAAAATATCGCCCGTGTTGACATCTCGCAACGCCCAGTGATGCTCCCGGCCTTTGCCGGGTTCCGTGAAGGTGTTGCCTTCATCGTCCATGTAGTACGATTCGGCCATAAGGTTCAAGCCTCGGCCAATGCGCTGGGCCACTCCGTCCGCAAACTCTTGGAGCACGGGCATCTCGTCGCCATACGAGAGGGGCTTGGTTTTCAGATCCTCCCTCGCGTAGCTGTGCGTGTACTCGGACGCCTGTGCGGTGGAGATGTCCGGACTGGCGAACATTCCGCTGGCCTTGAACTTGTCCATGTTTACTTCGGTCCAGGAGCCGGTGGCCTCCGGTTCACCACGATACACGTGCATCCAGCCGTTGCGCTCGTACATCTCGCGCACCATACGCCCGGCTGTCTCCCTGTCCCCGGACATGGCTGCCCGCATATAGGCCTCGTCCTGCTCGGCGGTCACGCCGGTGTTCGGGTTTGCCTGGCCTACATAATTCCCGCCCTGGCCGAATCGCTCAACGTACTCGTCGTAAGTGAGACCGGTAGCATAACGCCGATTTTCGGGGTTGACAGGGTTCCCGTCAGATGGTAGAGTACCAGTAGAAGCAGTCTCCAGACTATTGGCGCCAGCGTTCGCGTTGCCCAGTAAGGGAGACTGCTTCGTTTCCTTTTCCGCGAAGCTTGTAGGCTCAACCTTTACAACATCATAAAACAGGGCTTCGCCATTTCTGAGGTTTGCAATCACGACCTCTGCCGTATAGTCATTACTTCCAATGCGAAGGAGAACGTTTCCGCGGGCAAAGCCGGTGATGTCGTCCTTGCGTTCGTGATCCGGCGCTTCATTTACATAGTCAGTCGATGCCTGCGTTATTTCGTCAATATTGGTAGAAGCACGTAGCTTGTCCGCGTACACATCGGGGGAGACACGATTGAGCCTATCTGTATCGTTGCCCCTCGTGTATTCGTTTGCGCTTTTCCCGGTCACATCTATATGCTGGCCGTTTACATCAAACCCGCCCTTGAAGCGTTTTTTGATTTCTGCCGCAACGGTTTTCTGCCACTGGTCCTGCGGAACACCGTCCAAAATGTCCTCGTCAATCTGGACGAATGGGGCGTTGTCCGTCGTTTTCCTGATCGAATAACTGATGTCACCGTCTCGCGCAATGCTGGCCGGGTTCATGTTGGCCGCACGGAACGCCTTGGCATACATACGCTCGGCGTTCAGGATCGCCAATGCTTCCGCGCTGCCCTTCTGCCTGCGGAGCTTTCCACGGTCAATGACATAGCGTAGCCAGTTATACAGCCGTGCCGCTGCGCCGCCCTGCTCCCGGACAAAGGAATCAATAGCCGTCTGCGAGGTGAACAGCTTATCCTCCGCGAACTTCGCGGCAAGCTCCATCTTCGCGTTCTGGTATCGCTCCTCGGCGGTGTTGCCAAGGCTGATGCCCTTTGCGGCCCGCTCCTGGATGATGTGCTGGATGGCGTTGTTGTAGCCATTGGTTCCCATGTCGTTCATCTGGATGCGGGTCACGGCGTTCAAGTACTCGCTGTAGAACTTGCTGCCCTCGATGTAGTGGGACCACTCGTGACGCAAGAGCCAAAAGCCCGGATTGCTGGCAAGGTCAGCTGCCTCCGCGCCGGTGATGTTGGCGCGGTTAATAGTGATCCTGCCGGTACTCTTGTCGAACCATGCGTCGCCTACGTTGTCGGGATCGTCAATGAAGTCGATGCCATACCGGAAACCGACCCGCTTGGCAATCCTCTGAACATCAGCCACTTCCGCATCCGTGAGTGCGCGGGTGTCGGGTACGTGCTCTCGCTGCTGATCCGGCGCTTGGGCGATCTGTCCCTCCACCGTTGCGGTGATTGGCCGCTCGATCGGGGCGGTCGCTTCGATCTCCGCATTGGCCGCCGCTTCCGCCGTCAGGTCCACGGTGTCGCCGTTCTGCCGGGCGCGGGCGTGGTTGGCGTTGAGGGTGTCGTAGTCGCGGGCATTGGCTGCGCTCTCGTTGCGGAGGTACACAGCCGCGTAATGCTCGGCCAAGGCCGCCTGGATATCGCCCCGCTGGGCCTGGGCGTTCAGTATGCGCTGCACACCTTCGGCTGTCGCCTTGGCGATGGCAGCGTCCCGTTCGGCCTTGGTGTTCTCCAGCGTGGTCTCCGCCGCCGAAAGCTGGTTGGTGAGGTTGGCGATCTTCGCCGCGTCGTTGCTGTTGTTCGCGTCCAGGGCGGCCAGCTTCCCGCGCAGGCCATCGGCCACCTTTTGGGCGTTGTCCACCTTGCCGTCCCACTTGGCCTGTAGCTTCTGCAAGTCCTGATTCACGGCGGAGACAACCTTGCCTTCGTCCACGATATCAAGCTGCATCATCAGGTTGGCGAACTCAGACAGGGACTTGGCCTTGATGGACCCGTTGCGCCATTTCTCCTGATCCGCTTCCGAGGCGTTGTCCCACCAGGACTTCGCCACGGCATAGTCCAGGATGCTCCCCTTGATCTTGCCGTTGCTCTCGTAGTAGTCCTGGAGGATGGACCCCTCGTTGATGCTCCCGGCACTGATCCCAGCACCCAGGAAACCGGTCAAGAAGCCCATGCCTGCCTGCTCCGCCCATTCCTCGGCGCTCCATTCCGTGTCCTTGCCCCAGTCGCTATGAATCTTCCAGAAGGTCTCCGCCAGGTAGCTGGCCGTTTCCTCTGTCGCCTCACCGAGACCGGCGACGAGCATATTGATGACGCGGGCCTTGGCGACCACTCCGGCGTTCCTCCAGATGTTCGCGCCGTCCCACAGCATCTTGCCGAAGGCTTCCTGTCCCAGCACGTTCCCCCACAGCTTGTCGAAGTTGAGACCCTCCAACACGCCCTCCAGGGTGCCGGTCACGAGCGCGTAGGCTGTGGCCTCACCGTTGCCCGCGCCCATCATCTTGGCCTCCTCGAAGCCGTTGCCGATGGCGCTGACGACGAAGGGAGAAGCCTTGATGAAGTCCAGGGCGAAGCCTGCGATCTTCTGCACGGCTGCGCTGCCTGCGCTCCCCGCGGCGACGGAGGAAAGTCCCGTGACGCCGCCGACACCCTCACCGATGGCTCCGCCGATGCTGCCCAGGGCGTACATCTTCACCATCTCGGAGGTGGCGTCGCTGGCGATCCTGGCGATGGCAGACCCGTTGATGTTGTCGGTCACGTTGCCGAACCGGGCCACCTCGTCGTTGGCCTCCACGACCCGCTGCGTCACATCCCACAGCTCGTCCTTGCCGGTCACCCAGGTGCCGATCATGTCCGCCGTGCCGATGGCACCGGAGGCAATGCTCGTGGCGACGGTGGGGAGTACCGCGAGGAACTGCTGGCCCCAGGTCTGCCCGGCGGTCCGGTATACACCGGGGTCCAGCTTCCAGTTGTAGTCCTTGAATACCTCCGCCTGGCCTTCTGTGCCAAGGTCGTCCCACATTTCGCTGGCAATCGCGGCCTTCTCCTCGTCCGAGGCCTCATCCCAAAAGGCGCGTTGTTCGCCCTTTTCGGCCTCGAAGTACTGGGGCACATACCGCTCCTTGTAGATGGCTGCATGGAAGGCCTCGCTGTCGTATGCCTCAATCTCGTCCTGATACCCGAGAGCACACGCCGCATTGAAGGCCTCCAGCTCGGTCATCTCCCCGCTTGCCACCTGCTCCTGCATCCACTCGCGGACGATCTCATACTCCCCTACATCCAAGGGCACACCGTCGCCTTTGGTGAAGGTGTCAATGAGCAGGTCCTCTGCTTTGCTTAGGGCTTCACCTGTGGAATATATACCGTTCTTTTTCTTCCCAAGATTGGCTGCCAGCGCCGTAATAGCCGCGCCGGGATTCACCAGCCCCATAATCAGATCGGCCAACACATCCTTGCGAGAGACTTTAACGGGCTTATACTCCACATCGCCGATCTCGTGGGTGTCGCCGAAAGAACGGCCCGCCCCGCCGCCGCTGAAGGTGGGAGCTTCCGACGGCGTGTTGGCGGACCGCTGGGACTGGCCGTACCCGGACCAGTTATACCCAGCGTTCCCGGAGACGGTGACGGGCTTGTCGTTGCTGTCCTCTACATCGTCCAGGGTGTGCATCTCATTCCGCAATCGGTTGAGGAACGTGGTCTTTTGGGTGTCGGTCCAGCCTTCCGTCCACATGGCCGCGCTGCCGGTGAAATCGCCGTCCATAGAGAAGCCCAGGTCCACGAGCGCACGGCGGGCCGTGCCCGCGCCAGCCCAGCCCTGATTTGCCACGCCCTTTGCGATGCCGAACAGGACATCCGGGGAAACGCTGCTGCCAACGCCGTCAATGGAATCCGTGATGATCGTCATGGCCTGGTTGACGGTATCGGTGTCGGCGGTCTCCTCCTTGCGGGCCTTTATGAAGGCGGCCAAGCTTGCAGCGTGATCCTTCCCCTTTTCGGCGGAGGTGCTGCTGTTGTTCTTGACGGTGTACCCGCCAACCGCTGCCGAGATTTCAGGGAATTCGGGCATATTCCCGTCCATTGCCTGGACGGAATACCCGGCGATCAGCTCCTTCTTGGCTCGTTCAAGGGTGCTCCGGGGGACGCCGAGGTCGTCATAGTACGCAAGCGCAGCCTTCACGTTGTCGGCGGTGATGCCGCCATGCTCGGTCATGTATCGCTCGACGCCGGAGATGACCTCGAAGGAGGAAAGCTCTGTCGTGTGCGTCTGCTCCCGGCGGGTCTGCTCGGTGGCCTGGTTCGCGGTCCTGGCCTCGTAGTACGCCGTACCGATGGCCCGCGCCTCTTTGCCGGACTTCCCGGCCTTCAGCTGCCGCATTGCCTCTTTGACAAACTTATCGGCGATACCGTGGGCAAACATATCCGCGAACATCTGGCCGTGGGTCGCCGTCGGGTACATATCCTGATACCGCTTCACGAAGTCATCAACGCCGGACTGGTCCTCAATGCTGTCGCTGTGCTTGCTGGTGACGGTATAAAACGCCTTCTCACGCCGCTCGTCCTCCCGCATGGCAATCTCGTCCAGGGCCTTCGCTACAGTGTAGCCGTCGCCCAGGTCAGCCCCGGCGTAGTACTGTTGGTAGTAGCTGTCGTATTTGGAGGCAAAGTCGTCATAGGAGAAGGCGTCGTACCGAGCGTAATCCTCGGCGGTGCTGTCCGTCTTCATACCGGCGGCGAAGGCCTTGCCGCGCTCGGCCACATAGTCCTTTTTCGGGTCGATCTCGGCGGTGGCGGTCCTGGGCTTGAACAGCCCACGGATGCCGTCATAGACAAATTTGCCGTCGTCGTCCTTGCGGTCAAGCTCCCCGAAGAAGGCGTCGGCGTACCACTTGGAGCCGGTCTGTGTGATTCCCGTCTCCTCGTCCGTGTACTCCTCGTCGTCGTTCTTGAAGCCGCGCAGCCGAAGGTTGGTCCACTCCCCGGCCACGTTTCGGTAGAAGCCGTCGATCCCCAGGTAGTTGTTGTACCGCCCAGCGTACTTCGCCATCTCAGCGGCGGAGGGCAGGCCCCGGGCCTGGAGATCATCGTCCAGCTCGGTGTCCGTGTACTTGGCCGCCAGCGCCGTGGGCATGAGGCCCCGGGCCTTGCGCCGCTGGTCCTCGGCGGTGTCCGTGTAGGTCCAGTCCTGCTTGTACAGGTCCTTGATCTTCGTCCAGGCCCCGGCAGAAACGGTGTTCCCGTACACTTCGGAGATGCCGCCGGTGTGCCACTGGTTGTAGCTCTCCAGGTACTTCTCCAGATTCTTCTCGGACGGGAGCCCGAGCTCGGCGAGCTGCCGGTCCACGTTGCTGTTCTTGTAGGTCTTGAGCGCGGAGGCACTGAGCTGGCCGTTCCGCTTCGCAAGCTGGTCCGCATCGTCGAGGCCGTAGGAGCCAGCCATGTCTTGCTTGTACCGGCTCTTGACCCAGTTCACCGTGTTGTTGTCCAGCGAATACTGCTTGCCGGACGTGCCGGTGATAATCATGCTGGGGCTCTGGGTATGCGTAGTCCGAGTCGGCGAAGGGCTGGACGGGGTCATAGTCTGTCCGTTGGGGTTTTTAGTGAAAAAGCTCATCTGCTTGCCCCCTGTTATTTAATATGCGACGTAGTTCTTCGGATTGAGCACGCCTACCCCGTTTCCGCTTCCGCCGGTTGCTTTCTGCACCGTAGACAGAATATTGCCGATGCTGCTTTGTACGGCCTGCTGCGCGAGCTGCTGCGCGAGCGGGCTGGAAGATACCGTCTGCGAGATGGTGTTGTTCGCCGGGTAGGTGATGCCGCTGTTGTCAGTGCCTCCCCCGCCGCCTCCGCCGAGGTCTACCATGCCGCCGAGGTTCCCGGCGTAGCCCATAGCGAGCTGCATGAGCTGGGTGTAGAGGTCGCTGTTGTACATATCGGCCTTGAGCTGGTTCGCCGCGTTGTCCTGCGCGATGGCCAGCAGGTTCGAGATGTTGTACTGGTTCATGTCGTTGAGCACATTCGCGTTGTACTGGTCCACGCTCATCGCGTTCCCGATGTTGAACTGGTCAGCGGCCATCTGGTTCGCGGCGTTCTGCTGGGCGATTGCCAAGAGAGTGTTGAGGTTGTACTGGTCAGCCTGCATCTGCCCCTGCGCGTTCGCCATCGCCGCATTGTAGGCCATCTGCGAATTGTACTGGTCCGCCGCCATCTGGTTGGCCGCGTTCTGTGCGGCCGCGTTGTACGCCATGTTCGCATTGTACTGGTCGGCGTTCATCAGCGCATTGGCGTTGAACTGGTTGACCGCGAGCGCGTTGGAGGCGTTCGCCTGCTGGGCCGCGAGGTCGTTGGCGACGTTCTGCATGTTCGCCTGGAACGCTCTGTTGAGGTAGTTCTGGTAGGAGTTGAACACCTGCTGGCCGAGGTTGCCGAGGTACTCGTTCTCCATCGCGGCGATGTCGGAGGCTTCGGCGGCGGCCATGCGGTTCTTCGCATCGGAGAGCCAGGTGGAGGCCCCCATGCCACGGGAGGCCGCATCTACGTCAGCGGCGGCCCGGTCCCTCCCGGTCTGCGTCCGCCGTGCGTTGATGGCGTTCTCGGTGTAGGGGCGAAGGTAGGCCGAGACCTGACGGGCCAGGTCCTCCTGCGTCTGCTCCTCCACGTTGATGGTCCCGGGCGTGATGGTGTTCGCCGCCGCAATCTGCTGGGCGTTGATGCTCGGCGCGTTGATGAGCTGCGCACTGAGCGTCTGTGGCGCCGCCACGCCCTGCCACGTGAGCTGGCCGGGGCTCTGAATCGCCTGCGCCTGGAGCTGGGTGGGATTCTGCATGAGCTGGGCCTGCGCCTGCGGGACCTGCGTGATGGCGTTGTACGAGACGGTGTTCGCGTTGTTGCCGCCGAGCTGGCTTATGAGCTGGTTGTAGTAACCGAGGTATTGATTCTGCGCCGCGTTCCCGTTGTCCAACGTGAGCGTCTGCGCCTGGGTGTTGTCGGCCATAGCTGGGCCCTCCTGTTATTCGATGATAGTATCGTCGTGCAGCTCGGCGATGAGCGCTTCGCCCGCGCTACGGATAAGGGCGTTCACGTCCACGGCTGCGGCCTCAAGGAGCTTGATGGCGGGCAGGCTCATCTGCTGCTTGGTCTTGTTGAGGAGCATGATGGACAGCTCGGTGATTTCTTCCTCGGACAGCTTGCCGTCCTGAGCGGCGGCTTTCATGCCCTCCACGACGGTCTGCTGGAGCTCGAGGACCGTACGCTGTGCGGCCTCAACCAGCTCGTCCTTGGCCTTGTTGATGTTGGTGAGCTCCACGCGCTTGAGTACCTTTGCGGTCAGCCAGGTGCCGAGCACGCCGATGAGGGTGATGAGCAAGGTGGCAAGCACCTGCGTGATGACTTCGATGATAGCGTCCTG
Organism: Clostridia bacterium; assembly: GCA_017432405.1. Next base: position 18,855 of record JAFRJF010000084.1, read on the forward strand.
CATTTATTTCTTTTCTCCTCTCATTGAGTTCATTCTTGCGAGCGCGTCCTTGAGTGGGTCCAGGTCTCCGTTCCCGCCCAGGAGGTCGTGGTAGATGTAGTGGCCACGGTTCCAGTTCTTCCACTCGTCGTACGTTATGGCCCCCTTGGCCATGTACGCCAGGGCAACGTGCTCAAGCCTGTCCTGCATGAGCCACTTGATTCCTTGGCTCTCCCCGGTCTCTTTTTGCCTTGCATTGATGATGGCGGTCACAATGGCCGTCGATGCGCCCGAGCCAATCAGGGCGCATACAATAGGCACAATGATGCTGTCCATTTCCTTTCTTCTCTCCTCTCGGTGTAGAATAGTGATTATTCATGAATAAACGGGGCTTCCTGCCGTTTTCAGACGAGCCGCGTATATTTAGGCTTGTTCGTGATATAGGCCATCTGCGGGCCAATATCGACGCAATACCAGCCGGAGGGCGCAACGCCCAGGAACGGGAGCAGGTCACCCTTGTGGACTATCTTCACGGTCTTGCCGGTCACGGAGTCTGTGGCCCTCACCCGCACGGACTTCCCGACGACCTCGACGTACTTGGCCGTGGGCACGGGCTCAGGTTCGTGGGCCTTGTCTCCGTCGTTGAGCACGATGGCCGTGTGCCCCTTCACCTTCGTGCAGAGCACATCCCCCTTCATGAGGTAGGCGCTTTGGTCCGTGTACTTCTTGTCCGTCAGCTCCTCAAAATCGCCGGTGGCCAGTAAGCGGGCAGGCTCGCTGGCCGTGTTGAAGTCCTTGACGATGATGCCAGCATACGCGAGGCACACGCGGACGAGGCTCGAACAGTCGCACTCGCTGGAGGTCGTGACCTTTGCGCAATCGAAGCCGTAGGGCGCGGCCTCCTTGTACAAAGTGTTCCGCTGGTGCTGGTCATACCCTATGTGCTCGTTGTCGCAGGCGGCCATCATGTCGCCTACGAGCTTGCTACGCACGTCAGCCGACTTTGCGCGGAATACCCGCCAGCCCTTCTTGTTCTTGTACCAAGGCTGGATTTTCAGTTCGCTCCCGGTCTGGTCCCCCGGTTCGCCGCCGCTGGCCTTGCCGTGTTCGTCACCTACGGCGTTTCCGATGTATACCGTGGTGCTCATTCTTCTTCCTCAGGCTTGCGGACGATGCGAATCCTCTGCTCAAGACCGTGCCAGACGTTACCTTCCTCGTCCACTGCCCGGACTATGACCTCATCGCACTTCCCAAGCGCCGCATACATACATTTCTCATAGAACTTCGGAACGATTGTCGCATCGTCATCCGCATTGTACGGCTCAGAAACAGCGACCAAGAACGGGTGCTGTTCCTCGCCTTTCACGTTGTTCCATGATTGGAACTCAAGGATTCTCACATAGTGGACATATTCAGTTTCCATTGGTTATACCTCCTTATGTTACGCAAATAAAGCTACCATCAACAAGTGCATATCTGTCTGTGGAATATATATTTATGTCTCCCGAAGTCGAGATAGTGGCCCGTGCTGTTGCCGACCATGATTCTTGCCCTGAACCTCTCAATGCCATATAGTCACCCGGCCTGAATCCAACAGGCAAGGTGAATATGTATGTATTCGTGTTTGCTGTCAGGCCACTAATGTCGATATGTAGATAGCACACATTCCCAATTCTTGCATACCAACACGTTCTATATACAGAGCAGTTTGACGGAGTAAAGGTTATCTTGCCGCCAGTATTCGCAACGAAGGTATATAAAGCAAGTTGCGTTTCCCCGCTGGGCGATGAGGCAACAGGAGTAAAGTTCACGGCTGTCCACCATGATTCAAATTGGGCAGGAGTATAAGTGGCGTTATTGGTTTGTTTCACATCAAAATAGCAAGCCATATACCGTGTGTCACCCCATACTGCGGTGTAATGCACATCGATATATCCGTACCCGCCATTCTGCATATAGCGTATCTTGTCGAACATTTGCAAATAAGAAATGCTCTGCTCATTCGCAAACTTCAACGCACCAGCAACGCCCCACAAAGTAATTCTCGTGGCCTGTCTTGCCCAATCAAATAGGGTTATGTCAACGGTGAAACCTATACCGCCAGCAACCCACGATGACGAACCATCGAAGACCATAACCCTGTACCAGCCCTCGCTTGAAATTGGAGCATAGCAACGCCGGGGGACTACATCGACTACGCCCTTGAACGTCGCGTCCCAGTCGCACCAGAGGCCAGCACCCTCGGGCACACCGCCGAGCCCCAGCCGGTCGTTTCCCTTGCCGAACCAGATGCCCTGGACGGTGGGCAGGGTCACGGTGAGGGTGGTGTTATTGTCGTCTGCCGCTTGTACCGCATCGACCACGGTGACGGTCACGTCGTATGCGTTCGTGAGAGCGACGGACCACTGGGTGCCAGTCGGTTTGTATTCTGTCCCGCTTGCGCAAGACTTTGAGCCGAGCGACGTACTTGACCCATGAAGCGTGTACTTGAGTGTGCGAGAGGACCACGAGTTCTTGCTGTTTACAGAGCTCAGAGAGAATGTCGGTTTAATCCACAAGTATTCTCCGCCCGAATCGTTTATGGTCCCGTCGGCGTTGCATCGATGCACCGTTATGCCAGAGACGGTCGGAGGCGCATAGTCGTAGACGGTCACGGAGACTGTCTTTGATGCTGTCCGATTGCGGGAGTCGGTAACGGTGACGGTCCACGTACAGCTATTGTTTGGATATGGCGCCGTCAGCACGGACGTATTCGTTGACGTGGACGTGCCAGAGCCTGCGGTTACGCCAGGACCGCTGAACACGATTGACTTTAGTGTTGCTCCGCCTTTCAATGTATAGCCGTTTGCCACGGACAGAGTGGCATAGCTATACCCCTTCGTGTAGTTGCCAGCGCCTCCCCAGGATGCAGCGTTCACCGCTGAGTTGCTTGAGTGATGCGTGGCCGTGAAGGTTGAAACGCTCGGCCTATAATCAGCCGTGTCCGGGATTGTCAGCGTGCAGGTCGTGGTGGTCGTGCCGATGGTCGTGCTTCCGCTATTCGTCACGCACGTGATGGTGCACGTGCCGCTCGTTGCGTTCGGGAACCCGGCGGCGAGCGAAGGAGGAGGGGTCCAGCTAAACGACGTGCCGACGTCCGTCGCGAAGTCAGTAATCGTCTGCGTGCCGTAGGTGCAGGACAGATTGTGCGTGTACGACGAGCTGCTTCGCGTGATGGTAATGGTCTGTGCCGTACCGAGCGTGCCGTTGGTAGTGCTCACCGTAGATGCGGTAGCCAACCAGATGGCGTAGAGCGTGACAGCCGCGTTTGCGGTGTAGCTTGCTCCGGCAGCATACGTCGTGCCCGTGCCGTCCGCTTTCGTGTTCCAGTGCTGGAACGCATAACCGGTCCTCGCAAACCCGTTTGCCCGAAGCGGAAGGGATTGGCCATAGGTCTTAGTCTGCGAGGCCGTCGTGCCAGAGCCGCCGTTCGCGTTGTATGTTACTGCATACGTGTTGGCGACCCAGTACGGGTACAGGGTTATGGCCGCGTTGTTGGTGTATCTGCCTCCGTTGCTCCCAAGCTCATACGCCTTGCTGTTTCCTGCGGATGCCGTGCTCCAGCCCTGTTGCGTATAGCCGGTCCTCGTGAAGATGGCGTTCTTCAGCGTGAGGTCAACGCCGTAAGTCTTGGTGTCTGTCTGTTGGCTGCCTGTCGCGCCATCGGCCGTGCCCTTGTTGTACGTGACCGTGTACGTCACGGCCGTCCAGTACGGGTACAGGTTCAGTACGTCGGACGGGCCGGAGTACGTGGCCGATAGGTTATAGACCTTCGCCCCACCATCGCTTGTGGCCCAGCCGGTCTGCGTATAGCCTGTCCGCGTGTATGTTGCTCCACGCAGGCTCCCGCCGGAAGCTATCACGTCTGTGACGTTGTTGCCGGTGCCGTTCGAGCCCTTGTAGTAATTGACCGTGAACTCGTTGGTGGTGACGTGTAACGTGGCCGAAGTAAACCGCCACCGGCCAGATACGAGCCGCCGAGGGCCAGCCACCAAACCGTACTTAGGAATCCCGCTAAACGGTCTTGCAACACCAGAGTCCGGGTCTGACCGATACAAATTGAATGTTTGCTGACCGGTCGATAGGCTCTGCGCAGGAATTTTGTACGCCAGCGTGTCGCCGGTATCACTGGCACTTCCCGGGTTATCTACGTTAGTGCTTCTTGCCCACGCTGCCGAACTTGAATTGCCGGACGCCGTGCTGTTGTACTTGTAGCCGATGTAGGTCTCGCCGGTCATCGCCTGTGCGCATTGGACCGTGAGCGTAAGGCCAGTAACAGTGACCCCGTTGCTCACCTTCGTGCGCAAGGACGAGAGCGTAGTCGAGTTGAACAGTATGTTCGTGGCATAGTAACGCGGCGAGTCAAAGCCAGAGTAACCTACTGGGTCGTCCGAATTGTACCAAAAATTAGTCCACGCATCGGAGACCCAGTCGCTATTTGTTAGACGGCCAGTATGAAGTTCTCCTGTCAGGTCGTATGTTTTTGCCATTAGCTCCTCCCAGTGATGTGCAGGAAGTCTACGTTCGAGCCGCCGCTCAACGCCGTCACCACGTCGATGTCGAACTTGCCACCGAGCAGAGACGATTCGGTGTGAACGCTGTTCGCCACAAAGTGTCCGTCGGCGTCGAACCCAGCGAGAGCGTTAGGGTTGAGCTGTCCGTTCCTCTTCCACCAAGCGCTCGTGTCATCGCCCTTGTAAAAGAAGATGTCCGTTGCTTCGGCCTTGAGGCTCGCGGCGGCTTCGCTCTCACCGATGATGACGCCTGCCGGTACACCTGCGGTATTCGACGGACCCAGTATGCGGACCCACGAGCTTATTTCTTTGACGGTCGTCTGGAACGGGAACGCGTCCGGGTTGTCGTTGTTGTTGAGTACGTTAATCGTGGACGTCAACCTGTTCTCGGTCTCTGTCGCCGTTTGCGAGATGCTGTTGATGTTCGTCTGCTGGGCGGTATACAACGCCGGGTATACCGGGTCGTCGTTTTCGTCCGTGGCGGTTCCGTCAACATATTCCTTGAGCCAGACGTAGCCAGCGTGTGACTCGCTGACAGCAGTGTTGATGCTGTCGGATAGCTGCTGTATGACAGACGTGTTCGTCTGTGTGTCAATCTGGAGTATGCCCCATACCGTGTTGACGGATTGGTTAAGGGCCGCGAGACCTTCCTGGCTCGACGTAATGCGGGACGACATTACGTTTAGCTGCTGCTCGCCGCCCTCCCATATCTTCAAGAGCTCATTGGTGATGGTCCTAAAGTTGTCGTTGAGGCGCTCCTCATTCACGTCCTGCGCGATGCGTGCCGCGTCCGTCTTGTCGCCGGTCTTCGGCAGGATGATAGCGTATAGCGCTTTCATTCTGTTGCTCATGCTTCGCTATCCCTCCATCTCGCTGATTGCGTAAAGGTTGATGCCGCCGTGGAACGTGAACGCGCCGCCGTCGATGTTCTCGAACTTGTACTGGATGAAGTACTGTCGGTCCGTCTGGAAATGGAGCATCGTGTAGCCAGCACGTGCTGTCAACGGCGTGAGCGTCTTGTTGTGCGAGAGGTAGTCGCCGATGACCGTGACCTTTGCACCGTCGCCCGTGATGTGCGAGTAGAGTGCCATCGCCTGATGCCGGTTCATCTTGCGGCCAAAGTCTGTCGGCTGCGTGAGCCAGTATGCCGCGATGGGCGTGCCGTCGTAGCTCGTGCCCTGCTCGAACTGGCAGACGTAGCGGTTGGGTGTCAGCACGTAGATGTCGGAGCCGATGGCGGCGATGTCGCACATCTGGAACCCGTCACGAATCATGTACGAGTTCCGCGTGATGTCGAGCATGATGATGGTGTCGTCGTAGGCGGAATTGGCGTCAACCTTGCAGCTCATGTAGAGTCGGTTGTTCCAGAACGCGCTGCGGCTGTTGCTCACGTCGGGCCCCGCATCGAAGAACCTCCGCAGGTACTTCACACCGTTGTCCACAGGCACGACGCTCACGGAGTTGTAGGTGTAGATTCCGTTCGGCATCAATAGGTACGGTGCGTCGTACTTGACGATGACGCCGTCGTTGCTCATCAAGTCGGACTCGTTGTCCACGCGCTCAAGGGTGTAGGTCGAGGGCCGGTCGCCGAACAGACGCCAGACGGAGTAGCGCTTCCAGATGATGAGCTGGTTGGACAAGGCCGTCAGCCCGATGATGTTGTCGTCGGACCCGTCGCCCACTTCCACGTAACCGCCGGACGCGTCGTAGGAGCCGTCCACACTGAGCCAGTCCTCGATGGTCCTGCCGTCGCCAGGGACGGCCGACCAGTAGAGACGGTACGGTGCGTCGGGGTCTCCGGCCGCGAACAGTCTGTTCGAGTACAGCTCCGTGTACGCTACCTTCTCGTCTGAGCCGCCGCCCCGAATCGTAACGGTGTCACCAGCCTCGGGGGTGCGGACGAGCGCGGCCGTCAGTACCACGGTAGTGCTCGTCGGGACGTCGTACACGTCGTAGTAAACGTCCGCGATGGTGATGCCGTATACCTGCGCACGCCTAATGGCCTCGTCGCTCATGGCGGTGCTTAGTGTAACGGTCATCGTGTCCGTGTCATAACTGACGACGGTGCCGTCCTCGCCCTCCGCCGGATAGGAGTAGAGACCAGCACCGAACGCCGACGCGTCGTCGGTGTCGGTATAGATTTTGACCATTTTGCTCTGGCCGGTTGCCACGAGGATTACGTCGCTGTCGCCGATGCGCGTCTGGAGTGCATCTACCTGTGTTGACGTGAGCGCCGGGCTAAACGCGTACACCTGCGTCCACGCGGTCGGCGTGCTCGCGTTCCACGCGTAGATGTATTCCTGTGTCACGGCGTAGAACTTCTTGGTGGGGCCCCGTACGGCGATGAGCTTGAGGAGACGCGCTTCGCCCGGGACCGGGACCTCTACGAGCTTCTCGTAGCCCTTGGCCACGCTTAGGTTCCCGTCGCCGGTCTCCATGTTCCGGGCTTCGTACGCGGACGTGATGGGCAGCAGCGTGCCGTCGAGCTGCTGCTGGATGCCGTACCACTCGGGGATGCTATACCATTGTCCGGGTTTATAGGCCATGAGGTATGCCCTCCTTACTCGAAGTGGTAGTTCTTGAACTGAAAGCTGTCGGGCGTAGCCAGCGTCTCACGCTGGAGCTGGTAGACTTTCTGGTTGAACAGGCTGAAATACGCGCTGGACGTGCCCTGCGTGCTGGGGTCCTGGCCGCACTGCTCACGGGCCCGGACGTACAGGGGGATGAGCTCGTGAAGGTGCGTGGGCAGGTCCGGGGAGTCAGGCTCGGCTGGCGCCTCGTTCTCAAGCGAGCTCACGTCCATAGGCGTGGGCACGTACAGGTACTCGACGGCCACGTAGTCTCCATCCTTGACGTCTTTGCCCCACACGTGGATGAAGGGGGCGCCGTGGACGAACTGCTCGAAATGCAGTGGCTTCTTGTCCCAGAGCACGGTGAACGAGGAATCGTCGCTGTTGTAGTCGGCGGGGAGCACCTTCGTGATGCGCTTGCAGGCGTGCGAGAAGTCGCTGGACGTGATGTCGAAGCCGGGGTACTCGGGGCCCTCGAGCTGGGTGAAGTCAATCATGCACGCCTTGAACCTGCGAGCAATCTCGTTGACGGCCTCGTTGGCGTACATGGTGAACTTCTTGGCGTACATGGCGACGGTGTCCGCCTCGGTGCCCCTGTCGAGCTCAATAAGCGTCGCCTCGATAATCTCTTTCAGGTTCATGTATCTCTCCTTAGTTCAGTTTCTTGCTGGTATTCTGGAACTCAGCTATGAACGGGCTCTTGCGCTCACGACGCATGAGCACATCGTTGATGGCCGCGTACAGGCTCTTCGGGTGCGTAAGGACTTCGCCGCGCTTGAAGCGGTAGTTGATGCCGTTGAGGCAATACTCGAAGAACTGGTCGCCGGAACTCAGCGACGGGTCGCGGGGGATTACATAGCTGACGGTCTCTTCTGGTTTCACAGGCTCGGGCTTGGTCGGGATAGCGTCTTCAATCTGCTCTGCGGTGCGAGCGGGGGCGACCTTCTTGGGTGCGCGAGTCGTTTTCTTGGTCTCGGTCTTCTTAGTCGTTGCCATCTTTTCACTTAGCCTCCTTGTATTCTTTTGCTATAAAAATAGGGGAGGGGAGGGGGAAGGAGGCAACAAGAACCCCTGCCCCTCCCCTCGGGTCTGAGAGATGTTGGGTTGGTTACAGATTACGCATGAGCCGCGTGGTGGATGTTGATAATCCAGAGCGGGTTGAGGACCTTGGCGGTGTAGCCCAGAATCTTCGCGCCGACGGTGCTGCGCTGGTCGAGGGGGTCAGCCGTGCCAGCGGAGCCACGGGGCTTGATGATGGTCTGGAGCACGCCAGAGCCAGCGATGTCGATGTCGCCGTAGGCGTCGGCACCGAAGATGAGGCTGTTGTGCAGCGTGACGCCAGCCTTGGTGGAAGCGTCGATGGCGCCGCAGTCGGTGGAGTAGACGATGGCGTTGGCGGTCAGGGACGCGGTGGCGGACAGCTTCACGGTCTTGGTCGCGGGCGTGTAGGAGCCGGTAGAGGCCAGCGTGTACTCCGTGGAGCCAATCATGATTTTGTTGCCGCCGGTGGAGAGGTACGCGACCTCAGCGTCGGTGGGGTCATTCTTCAGCACGAAGGTGGCGCTGGAGCTGGTGTTCGCGTTGACGGCGTTGAGGACGCTCTGGGAGTCCACCTTGCCCTCGGTGGTCTCCACGAACACGACGCCAAACAGGCGGCCAATCTCTCCGGAGTAAATCTGCTCCGCGTTGCTGTACTTGGACACATCCTGCCACAGGGAGTCGCTCTGGAGGTCGTAGGTGGCATAGGGGTCCACGATGCAGACGAAGTGACCGGAGCGGCCATTACCGGAGAACCGGCGGGCCTTGTTGTTCTTCAAGGTACGCACGGCCTTCCGAATCTCGTCCACGGTCAGGTAGGACGTGGCGGTGACGGTGCCAGCATTGGCGCCACCACCAGCGAACTGGTCGGAGGCGTCGGCAATCATGGCGTCACGGGTCACGTTGTCGGCGACGATACCGAGCTGCTCACCCAGGAGCTCTGCGGCGTCGTCGATGACGGGGTCGTAGGCGGTCAGGTCGAGCAGGTCAGAGATTTCGACGTAGGCACCATACTGCTCGATGGTGGCCTCCACCTTGGTCTGGCCGAGGGACTGGCTGGAGGGGGTCACGCCCTCAGTGAGCTTCTGGGTCACTTTGTCGGGGGTGAACAGGGTCCAGCGGCGGAACTCGACGGTCTTGCCGTTGTTGCGGGGGACGGGCCGCTTCTGGCCGAACTGGGCGTAGACGAGCTGCGCCTTGGCCCATTCGAGCAGGGTACGGTCATACCACGTTTTGTTCAGATACGTGGTCGGTGCGGCGGTGTTGATAGTGGTCTGGGTAGCCATAGGTTATTTCTCCTTTGTGATTAGATTTTTAGGAGAGACGAACCTTCTTGTTATTCAGCACGGCCTGGCGGATTTCCGCCCTTTTCTTGTAGTAGTCGGCAGAGCTGATGGCGGAGTAGTCCGTCGGTGCACTCTGCTTGTTGGAAGAGGTCGGACGCATCGGCGCGGGGCCGGACTGCCGCCTCGCAAGCTCCTGCGCGGGACCGTGTTCAGCGGCCCAAATGCGCATGGCCGCCGGGGCGCCGTACTCAACGATGTTGTTGTACGTGTCCTGGTCGAGGCTCTGCTGGATGTCGAAGCCCTGCGGGAGCTGGCCCGCCTTGTACATGTTGGCGAGCTCTGCGCCTACGCACTGCGCCTGCGCCTCGGGTGTCTCTGCCTGCGGTGCCTGCTGAAAAGAGGGTTGTCTCTGTTGGGGGGTTGCGTTCCCACTGAGCAGGTCCTTGTAGAACTGCTTGGGGTCTCTGGCGTATGCGTCGGCTTTCGCGTCAAGGCGCTCCTGCTGGATGCGCTGGTACGCCTCGTTGCGGCTGATGCCGTCGCGCTTCGCACGCTCGTCAAGGTAGAGGGCACCGAGCTGCCACTCGGGGCTCTGCTCGTACTTCTCGCGCTCCTTGGCGAGGCGCTTGCCGAACGCCGCGTCAATGTCTTTCTGGCTCTTGAACTGCGTCCCGTCGGCGGGCGGATTTGCCGCGTTCGCGGCATCGACCGGATTATCAGAGCCAGTTTGTGAATCGCCCTGGGGCGATACGCTAATGGTCACTTCCTCGACAGGGGAATCCTGCGCGTCGGCCACAGCCATGTCGGGGGCAACACTTTCGACCGGGGTCTCGTAATTGTCAGGCATAAAATCCTTTCATGTCTCGCCCGTTGCGGTCGGCGTCACCGTGATTTATCAATATCAGCCAATGCTCTGTGCGAGCGCGGCTGCATCGACCGGTTGTGCGGCAGGCGCCTGCGGAGCCGGGGCTTGCTCTCCCCCGCCCCCGAGCCCTGCCTGGATTTGTTTCATGGCGCTCTGGTACTGCCCGAGCTCCTCGCTCATCTGCTGGAGCTGCGCCTGCATCTGCGCGTTCTGCTGCTGGAGGGCGAGCATCCCGCCGTGCTGGGCTTTCCTGATGGTGTCGAGAATCTGCTCCTTGTCGTCCATCTCGAGCGCCTCCATCATGATGAGCGGGTCGGCGGTCTGCTGGAACATGTTGATGAACTGGAGCACGAGCTCGTTGTGGGCCATGCGGGAGAAACGGGTCTGCCTGCTGGTCTTGATGCTTATGAGCGCCTCGATGGGAACGCGGCGGCCCTCGCCGTCGCCCCGGTAGAGGGACCTGGAGTCGAACGGGAGAATCTGCGGCTGGCCGCCCACGGTGATGACGACTTCCCTCGGCACGATGTCCTTCTCGCGCATAATCTCAATCATCATCCTGACGCACTCTTTGAAGCCGCGCTGGAGCTCACGAGCTTCCATACGGCTCCTCTTCGTGCTCATGTCCTGGAGCGCGGTGATGGCGCTGGCGGCGGTGACGCCACCGGCGGTCTGCCCACGCGACTGGTCGTTCGAGCCCGCCTCGTTCTTGATGCTCTGTTGCATCATCTGGGCGAAGTTCATGAGATAGCTGGGGAGGGGCTGGGTGTCCATCCACTTCACAGCGGCCTCGAGATTGCCCTGTACCTCGATGGCCTCGCGGGAAAAGTCCCTCACGTCCTCAATGTCGACCAGCCCCTCCTGGATGAACAGCCGAGGCGTCCGGGCCCTCAGCGCGTTCTCGAGCAGAATGGCGTTCAGCTTGTCGGCGTAACGCTGCGTGTCCTTGAAGAGGTCGCAAATGCCGAGCCCCAGGGCGCTGCCCTTCTGCGGGTACAGCACGCAAATCCTAAACGGGAACCTGCCGTTCTCGTAGTAGCCGTTGGGGTAGGTGAGCTTCGAGTCTTCGATGACCTGGTGCCCCGCGACCCTCACGAAATGCACGGCGGTGGTGCGTCTCTCCGCGTCGAACTCCTTGAGCCAAATCTCGATGAGTCTCAGGGACTTCGTGCGCTCTGGCTCTGTCGTGCTCTCGATACGGTCCGCCTCGATGAGCCCCTCGTCGCCGGTCATGAACGGGTAGATGTCGGGGTAGTGCTGCTTGAACCAGTCCCACGGCTTCACGTCGAGGACGAAGCACGCACGGCCGTCCTGCAAATTCGGGGTCTGCGGGTCGCACATGAAGTTCTTGTTCATGACGTAGTTGGTGTACACGCCGCCGAGTCCGTTGTTTGCGAGCGGGTCGTGGCCAGCCTCGAACACGCACCAGCCGTCTTGCAGGAAGTCCTGCACGCCCTTGACGTACTCGCCCTCCCAGTCGCAGGCGTCGAGCTCCTGTTCGACGACCTTGGTGAGGACCTTGGCCGTGACCATCGGCGATTCACCAGCGGCGTCCGGGAGGATGACCGCCTCGGGCAGCTCGTCCATCAGGTCGGCCTTGATGTTCTCGATACAGCTCGTAATCATCGGCGTGGCCATGCGCGGTTTGCGGTCGCCACGCACGACCTCGGCGTCGTTCTCGCCCCAGTACGTGCCCTCGTAGATGGTCACGTTGTCGTCGAGCCTTTGCCACTCGTCGCGGTAGTACGTCATGCGGTACTCTTCAAAGAGCCCGTAGATGGCGTCGATGAACTCGATGTCGCCGGGGTCGCCGGGCTTGTGCTCGCGGCCAATGCCCGCGTAAATCTTTTCCATCCCGCTGAGGGGGATGATGGCTTCGGGTTCGTTTTGCTTTTTGCTCTGCTTCGGCATTATCTGTCTGCCTCCTTACGCATAAAAAAAGCCTCCCTCGTTATTCTTACGGGGGAGGGGTGTCAATGGGTCAATGGCTATCAGCCGTTTCTTCTCGACCTCTTTGCGCTTCGCCGGTGAGGGCCGCGTCATCAGCCCGTAGCGGAAAGCCTCGCAGTTGTGAACGATGAATCCGCCGTTGATGGCGAAACAGTGCGTACCGTCCACCTCAAGGTTGTACACAGGCTCTTCGCCTATGCGTTTGACTGATATAACTCTTGCCATTTTTCTGTTCTCCTGCGCCGTCTCAGCGCACGGGCTTTGCAGTTGTTTCCGCAATACTTCGCACCTTGCATGGCTCTCGATGTGAACCGCTTGCCACACATCTGGCACGTATACTCTTTGAACGTCGCGTTTTCCCACGCCCTGTTGAGAACGGCGCGGGAAACGTCCCTTGCCTCTTGCGTGTGATGCCACGCCTCCGTGAGCGGGCGAACCTTTTCGGCAAGCTCCCTCATTCTGGCTCGGTTTTCTTCTTTTCCGCTATGCTGGCTCAAATGGTCGGCGGCTGGCAACAGCTCAAGGTTCTCGATGCTGTTGTTGCTCCTGTCCTCATCCTTGTGATGGACGTGGTAGCCGTCCGGGATTGGCCCGTTGTGGTACTCCCATACGGCGCGGTGAAGCCTGCGCCCGTTGTGCTGAAAGTAGAATCCGCAGAGGTAATAGCGCACGCCATTGAACTCTTGCTTCGTGTCGTCGATAATGATGGTTTCCATTTGTCTCGCCCTTTCCCGCCCGTTGTTTGCCCACAAGAAAAGGAGAGGTGGGCGATACCTCTCCTCGGTTTGCAAGTCCGCTTGTGGGGATTTATACCATAACGATGCTATCCGCATCGGTAAGGTCCTTAACCTGTTTCCATGTCCCGTCCTCCAACAGGACTTTGTGGTCGCCGGTCGCTTTGAACGAGCCAGCGTCCGTCTGTACTTCGAAAACTTCCGCAGACGCCCGCGTCATGCGACAGTCGTGGAACCAACCAACGGAGCGATTCTTTCCGTTCTCCGTTGTGACGATTTCCCCGTCCTTCCCCACGAGCTCGCGGATAGGAACAGGGCCGCTCAATGTTTCAACGAGCGTGTCTCCCGTCAAGCAAGCGTGGTCCTCGCAGTTGTCGGCCACGTCCTCGTGGTCGTGCTTGTCGTAGGTCAGGAGCGGCAAGGTCCGAATGAGGTCGCGGCAGGTCGAGAATATCTGGACGTAGGGCCGTCCATCGGGCGCGACTTGCAGGTTCTCCCTTACGCGCATCCAGCCGTTCATGCGGTCGTTGTCCGCCTTGACGATGGGGACGCCGTTCGCTATGAACGTGTCCGCCACGGTCTCGCCGCCCATCGCGTCGCGGAGGCCGCGCTTCTGCCACATATCGGGAGAGGCCGCCGTGTACGTGATGTGCTCGGTGAACTGGTTGCCCTGCTCGTCAAAGGCGACGGAGCGCCGCTTCACGAGCTTCGCCATCTCCGATGCGGCGGTCTGGTTCTGGTAGATTTCCCGGTAGACATAGAGGTGAGAGTCGGGTGCCACCGCGAACCAGAGCACGCAGCACGGGTCGTTGTAGCCCCAGTCCATCGCACGGAAGCGCCGCCAGTCCCGGGGGATGGGGAACGGTGCGCAGACGTGCACGGCCGGGTTGAACTCTGAGAAGTACTGCCCTTCGACGGCGTCCCAGCGCCCGTCAAGGTACGCTTTGCGCAGGTGTTCTGGCAGAGCTTCCAGAGTCTTGATGTAACCTGGGTTGGTCTCCATGAGGACCGTGTTGTCCGTGACCTTGGCCTGGATGAACACATAATCGTCTGGGTTCTCACCGTGCTCATAGATACGGTCGATGAAGAGATGCTTTATGTAGTCATGGCCCGGGCCGCCCGGGTTACAAGTGTAGTAAATCCTCGGCGAGAAGTCCGTCCGCGTGCTTCTGCACGACGTCGCTATGTACGTCAGCATACACTCGGTGAACGCGGTCGCCTCCTCGAAGCCGATAACGTCGTACTCCTGGCCCTGGTACTGGTACACGTCGTTGTCCGTGTCGCAGTAGCCGAGCTTGATGGTGGAGCCGTTCGGGAACGTGAAGGTCTTGTTGTCCTTCGTGTACTTGGCGAAGCCGTTGAGCTCTTTGAGGAGCGGCTGGGTGTGGTTCCCGTCGAGCTCGGCGAGGGTGCGGCGCAACAGCAGGAGCTTGAGGTGCGGGTAGCGGAGAGCCAGCAGGATGAACTTCCTGCGCAGGACCCACGACTTGCCGCCGCCCCGGGCGCCGCCGTATGCGATGCGGGGCGCCACCGCCCGGAGAAACAGGTCTTGCTTCGGGTTCGGGACGCCCTCAAGCCTCAGTGCTTTCTTTGCCATATCAATCTGCGTAGCCGAGACTCGTCGGCGTGCCGGAGGTCGGCGCGTAAAACTCTTTCTCCACGAGGTCGTAGTAGCCGAGCTTGCTGTCGCTGACGCGCTCGCACGGGACAAGGTGCATGCGTCCGTCCACGATGATGTCCCCGAAGAACGAGCCCTTCATTTTCGCGCTGGAGGTGCTCGTCGAGGTCGTGCCGACGCAGAAGTCGATCGCGCTCGTGAACTCAAGCTCGGTCCACGTGGATTCCGTCTTCATGCCGGTCGTGCCCGTGGGCGTGATGACCACGTCGTAGCGCGTGTCAGTGTCAATGACGCTGTTGTACGCGCCGCCCTTGTACCGGAGGTAGTTGCCGCTGCCGCTGGTTGCCACGTACAGGGAGTAGTTGTTGCCCGAAGCGGTGCCGCTGTACGCGCCGATGACGTTGCACGCGGCCGTACAAGAGAACGAGAACCTGAGCGTGTCCGAGCCGTTCAGCTTGAAGTCGGTGAACTTCCAGTAGCAGTTGTCGTTGAGCGAGAACCCCTTGACGCGCTTGTAGGCGCTCGGGAGCGTGCCCTTCCAGTCGTCGGCCTCGTCGAAGATGCCCGAGAGCATTTCCTCGATGCGCCACGCAGGAGAGGGCACGGAGGCCCCGGTGGTGCCGTTCGCCGCGTCGTAGACGCCCTTCCAGAATTGCTCGATGCGGCAGGTGGGAGCGGGACAGCCCGGGTCGTCAAGACCGGCGGCCGCGCAGTACACCGCGTAGAGGACCTCGTCAAGGTGCCAGGACCTTGCGGGGAACTCCCGGGGGTCAGCCGCGCCAGTGACCGCGTCGTAGATGGCCGCGAGCATCTGCTCGTAGTGCCACACAGGGTAGTCGGGAGGAACTGCGCCATCAAGGCCCGCGATGGCTGCGAGCCATAATTCTTCACGGGTCATGTGGTTTGCTACCTCCTTACGTTAAGAGGGGTAATACTCGAGATGAGAGCTGGTGTCCATCGCCTCGAACGACCATTTTGTGACCCCGTTGTAAACCGGAGCGGCGAAGTACGCTTTGTACTCACCGAGCCCGTAGTCCGCATAAACGCCGAGGCATGTAACCTGAATCCCTTCACCGACGGCGAACACGGGCTTGCCTGCCGTCAGTGCCGTGTCGATGTCGTTGTAGCTCGCGTCGAGCTCGTAGTAGGAATCGCCGTCGTTGTCGTGGTAGGACAATTCCGCGACAAGGATGTTGTCGGAACCGCCACCACCACCACCGCCAGCGCTGTCCTCAGCGATGAGCTCGGCTGCCGCAGCCGCCCACATGGTAGCCGCCTTGTCTTCGCTCCACGGAAGCTCCGAGGGCCGGGGGGCGGGCTTCGCTCTCCCATCCAGCACGTCCTGGATCGCCTGCTTGTATTCGTCAATGAGTGCCATGATTGTATATCCTTATCCTTTCTCAGTTTGTTCTCTACTCGCTCCCGAGCATGTTCTTCATAGCCAGGTCGTAAAGGAGCGCCTGGATGGCCGCGACGCGCTGAGCGTTCTGTGCGTTGCCCTGGATGAAACCGTCGATGGTCGGCTGGCCCACGCCACGGGAAGCACCGGGAACAGCCTGCCCCCGCTGAACGGTCGCCCTGTTCCATGCGCCCACGTTCGGGGTCTTCTTCTTGCCGTGCCCCAGCTCCTCGGTGACGCCGCTCGTCCCCGGGCTCATGTACCGGCCCGTCTCTTTCTCGTAGAGGGTGCCCGAGGTGAAGACCGGTAGACGCTTGCCGCCATGAGGGGTCGCCGGGTCAATCCAGTTGGAGGTCGGCCTGAGCTGCTCCAGCTCCCCGGAGCCCCGATTATCCGAACGCTTACTGTTCTGTTTCTTGAAATCTGCGATTGCCATAGTTCGTTCTCTCTCCGTAAGAAGGAGGGAGCCCTGGGATTGAGTAGTGTTGCTGTTCCTACTGAACCCCAGGGCCCACACATGAAGAAGCCGCAGTAAGCTCTGCTGCCTGCTCACTGCTGTGGTTATTCTGCTCTCAGTAGTATTATATATTATTATTTACTAAGAGCTCCAGGTTTTAACCTTGGTAGAGCTTGGTAGTATATCTATACCTATACTCCCCCAGGTGTACCTTATCCGCCTTTTGGAATTGGATTGTAAATCCAATTTCAAAAATAGACCCCCCCTATAATGTATATATTATTAAATAATATATACCAAAGAGGTTCCAAACTATTCGTTAAAGATGACTTTAACGAATAGTTGAAGGGAGAAGAATGTATATTCACTGCATACAGTAGTGTATACTACTGTATACTGTGAATATCCCTACACTGAATAAGCATCAGCATCGCCCTGTATAACGATATTCACCGTAGGTGAACTATCGTTTTGGGCTTCTCCCATAGCTGTAAGGAGCATAGCTGCTATCTTAGCTTCAGCATCTCCAGAAAGAGATGCTTGTGCAAGATATGTGGCTATACGCTGTCTCGCATACGAAAGCGTGTCAGAGATTTCTTGTAGTGCCTCACTACTCACTCCCGTCTTACTCTCACCGTTCATGTAGCTATACACCGTTTCCCTGGTAACTCCAAGATGAACAGCGAGACCAGACATAGTAGGAAATTCCTGACGGATTTTCACATCACCATTCTTAAGATCATATATCTTTTTGCTCTCCTCACATCTGGTGAAGTACTCCTCCACTCTTTTCTTCAGGTCAACGGGATCATTGAACGATACAGGAACCATGTATTTGTGTCCTCCCTTCTGGAAAATTGGCATAAAAAATAGGCCGTTCCGGTCGGAATAGGCCTATGGCTTTTGGTCGGCTGGTTGATATTTCATATCAGCCTCCGGCCGATTATGACTATACCATGTCAAGAACGGTCTGTCAAATTTTGCAGCAAAAATCAGTGAACAATTTGTGAACGGGTAAAAGCTGGAGAGAGGAACCATAGGGGGACAATAGGGGGTAAGGAGATACAAGGCTTACCCCTCGTCTCTGTCAAGGGGGAGTAAAAAATCTCCACCCCTACGGGGTAGTATTTTTTCCTCCTAATCCCTTGACAGGCCGGTCCCCGCCGCTATGCTGACGGCGTCGGGTTGAGCGACCCACCGAAAACAAAACGCTACAGCACCTTGACAACAGCATACAAAGCCGTATTGCCCCACTTGCGATAGAGCGATAACGACGCAGGGAAAAGGGAAAGACGAAAGACAGAAACAGTCACCGGGCTTCCACGGGTTCACCGTCAACACGAACCCGCCCATAGAAAAAACGGGTCGTGACCTACCACGAGAAAGGAATTTCCCCATGAGTATTCACACCTACCACACTTCCCACCGTTCCCCCCGAACCTTCTACGCCCTGAAGCGTGGTGCTTCCGTGCCCACCCTGAAAACCGTTGCCGATCCCGGTGCCCGTGCCTTCGTGGGCGTGGAGCTGGAAATCGAAGCTGGCCGCGCTGACCGTCACGCACTCTCTGACGAGGTGGACGCGATCATGGGCAACCTGGCCACGTGCGAGACTGACGGCAGCCTGAATGATGGCTTCGAGATCATCACGCAGCCCGCCACCGTGCCCGCTTTTCTTAAAGCCTTCAAGCTGGACGAGCTCACCGACCTGCTCACCGCCAAGGGAGCCAAGAGCGCCAGCACCTCCACCTGCGGCCTGCACGTACACTACAGCCGGGCGGCCCTGGGTGCCTCCGAGCAGGCCCGGGACATGGTCTGTGCCAAGCTCCTTGTCCTGATGGACAAGTTCACTGACCAGCTGGTGAAGTTTGCCCGGCGTGACTGGACCAACCTTCACTACGCCAAGAAGTGGGACAACTTCAACGCCTCCGGCGAGAACAGCACCAAGAAGCTCCTGGGCAAGTACAAGCCCTGCAAGGATAGCGGGGACCGCTACCACGCCCTGAACCTGACCAACAGCGCCACCATCGAGTTCCGCATCTTCAAGGGAACCTTGAACCCCGTCACGCTCCGGGCCACCGTGGAGCTGGTCGAGGCGATGGTCGAGTACTGCAAGACGCACACCACCCCCGAGGTACAGGCGGCTACCTGGGCGGATGTGATCGGCATGAGCGCCTACCCCGAACTGGCCGAGTTCTGCACGGCCCGGGGCATCGCGTAAGGCAGGCACGTACCGGGGCGGGGAGCGCGGCCCACCCGCCCCACACCTACACGAGAGGAGGATCATCACCATGTTTTTCACCCATTGCAACACCCTGGACGAACTGAAGGCCGAGTATCGCCGCCTTGCCATGCGGCACCACCCCGACAGGGGCGGCGACACCGAGACCATGCAGCGGATCAACGCCGAGTATGAAGCCCGGTTTGAGACCCTGAAACACGCCCACAACACCACCCACGACGAGCACCACCAGACCAACGAGGCCCCCGCCGACTTCATCCGCATCATCGAGGCGCTGCTCCGGCTGGACGGCATCGAGGTCGAGCTGTGCGGCTGCTGGCTGTGGATCGGCGGCGACACGCGGCGTCACAAGGACGCGCTGAAGGCCGCCGGGTGCCGGTGGAGCGCGAACAAGGAGCGCTGGTACTGGCGGCCCGCGTACGGAACGAGCAGCTTCCACCGGGGCAATCAAAGCCTGGGCACGATCCGGGCCAAGTACGGCTCCCAACGGTTCGCCGCCAACGGACACGAGGAGCGGACCGAGGCAAGTGCCGACCTGTTGACAGCCTGACCTAAACACTGAGCCGCCCGCCCGTGGGCATCATACGCGGGCAGAAAGGATTTGCCATGCAAAAAATCAAGGCTTTTTACATCGACCCCGAGACCAACACCGCCGAGCCCCGTATGATCGAGGACAACCTGGACACGTTCTACGAGCTGCTGCGCTGCCGGACCATCGACATCGTGA
>JAFRJF010000085.1 GCA_017432405.1 Clostridia bacterium
CCGCTTCGTCCTGTCCTCCGGGCACGGTTCCATGCTGATGTACTCGCTTCTGCACCTGTTCGGCTTCGGCCTGACCATCGACGATCTCAAATCCTTCCGTCAGTTCGGCTCTCTGACGCCCGGCCATCCCGAATACGGCCACACCGTCGGCGTCGAGACGACCACCGGCCCTCTGGGTCAGGGCATCAGCAACTCTGTCGGCATGGCTCTGGCCGAGAGCTACCTGGCGGCACATTTCAACCGCGAGGGCTTCAACATCGTCGATCACTATACCTACGCCATCTGCGGCGACGGCTGCCTGATGGAGGGCATCAGCCACGAGGCGGCCTCTCTGGCCGGCACGTTGAAGCTGAATAAGCTCATCTGGCTGTACGACGACAACGAGATCTCCATCGAGGGCAACACGGACATCGCCTTCCGCGAGGACGTGCCCGCCCGCTTCCGCGCCTACGGCTGGAACGTCATCGACGTGAAGGACGGCAACAACTGGCGGCAGGTGAACGCCGCGCTGAAGATCGCCAAGTGCTCCGACAAGCCCACTCTGGTGGTCACCCACACCAACATTGGCTACGGCTCACCCAAGGTGGACACCCCCTCCGCCCACGGCGAGCCCCTCGGCGAGGAGAACATCGCCCTGACCAAGAAGGCTCTGGGCTGGCCCTGCGAGGAGCCCTTCGCCGTGCCCCAGGAGGTCTATGACTGCACCGGCGAGACGCTGGCCAGGGGCAGGAAGGCCCAGGCCGACTGGGAGGCCATGTTCGCCGAGTATGCCCAGAAGTATCCCGAGCTGAAGGCCGAGTGGGACCAGTGGTTCTCCGAGGACCTGCCCGTCGACCTGACCAAAGACGCCGAGCTGTTCGCCTTCGAGGGCAAGTCCGCCACCCGCAATTCCAGCGGCGTGACCCTGAACCGCCTGGCCGAGCGCATTCCCAACCTGTTCGGCGGCTCCGCCGACCTGGCGCCCTCCAACAAGAGCAACATGAAGGGCAAGGGCGACTTCTCCGCCGAAACGCCCGAGGGCCAGAACATCCACTTTGGCGTGCGCGAGCATGCCATGGCGGCCATCTGCAACGGCATCAAGCTGCACGGCGGCCTGCGCCCCTACTGCGCCACCTTCTTCGTGTTCAGCGATTACATGAAGAACGCCATGCGCATGTCGAGCATCATGAACCTCGGCATCCCCTACATCCTGACCCACGATTCCATCGGCGTGGGCGAGGATGGCCCGACCCACCAGCCCATCGAGCAGCTGGCCGGCCTGCGCGCCGTACCCGGCCTGATCGTGTATCGCCCCGCGGACAGCAAGGAGGTCGCCGCCGGCTGGATCGCCGCCATGACCGAGAAGCATCCCGTGGCGCTGGTGCTGACTCGCCAGGATCTGCCCCTCTACGAGAAGAGCGGCCTCGACGCCCTGAAGGGCGGCTACATCCTCTCCGACAGCGAGAAGGCCACCCCCGACGTGCTGCTGATGGCCAGCGGCTCCGAGGTTGAGCAGTGCATGGAGGCCCAGGCCCTGCTGAAGGCCGAGGGCATCGACGCCCGCGTGATCTCCATGCCCTCCTTCGAGCTGTTTGAGGCCCAGAGCGACGAATACAGGGAATCCGTCATGCCCAAGGCCGTGCGCGCCCGCGTGGCCGTGGAGGCTGCCGCCACCTTCGGCTGGCACAAGTACGTGGGCCTGGACGGCGCGGTGATCGGCCTGGATCACTTCGGCGCTTCCGCGCCCTACAAGTTCCTGTTCAAGGAATACGGCTTCACCGCCGAGAACGTGGCCGCGACCGCGAAGAAGGTCATCGGCTGAAGAACGGCGAGGCATTAACCGCATAACGCTATCACAGGGGCGGCAAAACGCCGCCCCTGTAGACGTTTATCGACGCCCCGTCGCGCGTTGGCAAGCCTTGCAGCGTCGGCCTCCGGGCTGCCGCTGCGCGCGTGTGACGCTTCTGTGACAGTACGTCCGGTATAATTGTGCCATCGAAAGGGACAGCGCCCGCTGTCCGGCATGCAGAGCGCGACCCGAAGGAGGAATCATCATGGCTGAATCCACGGAACTGAACCTGGACGAGCTTGAACAGGTGACCGGCGGCCGCACGGCGACCGTGAATACCGGCACCGCGGACAACGCGGCCGTCCGCAACGCCCCCGGCAACGGCAAGATCATCGCCTCGCTGAAGAACGGCACCCTGGTGGACACCGTCGGCACCCCCGTCTATGACGTCGGCACCGACCGCAACTGGATCAAGATCAAGTTCAAGAGCAAGGGCAAGATCATCACAGGCTGGATCGCCGCATCCATCGTCGGACTGAAGCGGAAGTGACGTAATCAGGCAGTCGACAAAGGACGACTGCCTGTTGTGTTTTATACTTTCCCATTCTCGTCCCTGACCACCACATTCACGTATTCATACGGGATCTCGATGCCGGCGGCTTCGAGGGCCTGCTTGACGCGGGTGTTGATGTCGCTCCTGACGCGCTCGGTGGTGTTCGAAGCGGTGTAATAGACGGTGGTATTCAGCTCCAGGGCGCTGTCGCCGTACTCCATGAAGTACACCGGGCCGTAAACCGGGCCGTCGGGGCCGGGTTTGGCGGGCACGGCATAGGGGCTTTCCTCCACCGTCTTTTGAATGATCGCCCTGGCCCGTTCGATGTCGGTGGGATAGGCCACCTTGAACCGGAAGTGGATCGACCGGAACCCGCGCACGCGGCTCATGTTCCTGAGCTTCATGGCGTTGAGCTTGCTGTTGGGGATGATCAGGTCGATGGTGTCCACGCCCTGCAGCACCACGTGGCGCAGGGTGATGTCCTTCACGATGCCGGAGGTGCCGTCCTCCAGTTCGATGCGGTCACCCATGTCAAAGGGCTTCGTGGAGCTCAGCATCACCCCGCAGATCAGGTCGGCAATCACCGGCTGCGCCGCGAAGCCCGCGATGGCCGCCAGCACCGTGGTGCCCTGGAACAGCGCCTTGGCGAAGGGCTGGGTGATTTTGGAGGAGAACATCACCCATTGCACCGCCACGATGATCAGCGCAAAGCGCAGCAGCCGTTCCACCAATCGCGTGTTGATGTTCTCCTTGTTGTTCAGCCACTTTCTGGCCAGCCTGCGCTCCAGGCGCAGCACGAACCAAAGCACTATGAAGGTTCCCACGGCCATCACGATCAGCTTCAGCCATTCCCAAAGCGTAGGATGGGTGCGAAAGAACTGCATGACTTCACTCATCTGTATGCCTCATTGATCCTAAAGCGTATGATAAAAAAGCCGCCGGGGGATACTCCACCTGCGGCAATTTTTCCCTGTTGGACTTATTCGATGGTCAGGATGTCCGTAAAGCCAGTGACCTCAAAGACCTCCATCACCAGGTCGCTGACGTGGATAACCTTCATGCTGCCCTGCTTGCTCATCGCTTTCTGAGCGGAAAGCAGCACGCGCAGGCCTGCGGAAGAGATGTAATCCAGCTTCTCAAAGTCCATGATCAGCTCGGTGACGCCATCGAGGCCGGTCTTGATTTCCTTCTCCAGGTCGGGAGCGGTGGTGGTGTCGAGACGGCCCTGCACGGCGATGGTCAGAACGCTTCCGTCCTTCTGCTTGTTGATGGTCATGTGAAAATACCTCCTGTCTTCGGCCTTCGGCCAGTTGTATTGGTTGGGTAACTGTCCGGTTCGCTTATGTCAGATCGCAACGACAGCCCGGGGCCGACGCTACAGGAATAAACGCACCTGAAGAGAGTTACATCTTATATCCGCTTGCGGATGGTCAGCACATTGTGGCCATCCTGGCGGGCATAGGTCATGTCATCCATGGTCTTCTTGACCAGGAATATACCCAGGCCGCCCACGCTCCGCTTCTCCACCGCGAGGGTGACGTCCGGATCGGGCTTGGCCAGGGGATCGTAGGGAATGCCGCTGTCGATGAACGTCAAGGCCACAGTGCGGCTGTCGGGCTCGAAGTCGAAGCGCACGGTGACCTCGCCTTTCCCGGTCCCGTAGGCATAGTTGGCGATGTTGCCCAGCAGCTCGTCAATGGCCACGTCGATCTGCATCTGCTCCTTCGATGGGCAATCCAAGCCCTCCAGCAACCCATCGACCTGTTCGGTCAGCCAGGTTATGCGTTCGATGCTCGCTTCAAAGGTCCACTCCTTCACGACGCCTGCCTCCCCTCTGCGCCATAATAGGCAAAGCCCAGCATGGTGATGTCGTCAAACTGTTCCGCGCTGCCGGCAAAGTCCGCCACATCCTGGCGCACGGCGGGCAGCGTTTCAGGCATGGACGCGTTGCGCAGGGTATTCAGCTTCCAGGTCAACCGGTCCGTGCCGTACTGCTGCTCATCGACATTGATGGCCTCGGGAACGCCGTCGGTATACACGAACAGGCGGTCACCGGGATCCAGCTTCATCTCGTACTCGGCAAAGCGCATGCCTTCCATGGCGCCCAGGGCCAGGCCGTGCTTGTCCTTGAACAGGGTGTATTCGCCGCCGGCCCGCATGACCATCGGGTATTCGTGGCCGGCGTTGGCGCAGCGCATCTCGCCGGTATTCAAATCGATGATGCCGATCCAGGCCGTGACGAACATCTCGGCGTCGTTGCCGTCACAGAGCGTGTTGTTCGCCCGGAACAGGATCTCCGAGGGTGCCCTGCCCGATTCCGCGAGGCTGCGCATGGCCGTCTTGGCCCGCATCATGAACAGGGCCGCGGGAATGCCCTTGCCTGACACATCAGCGATGACGAGGCCCATGTGGTCGTTGTCGACAAAGAAGAAATCGTAGAAATCGCCGCCCACTTCCTTGGCAGGGTCCATCATCGCGTAGAGCTCAAAGTCCTCCCTGGGATACTTGAAGTGCTTGGGCAGGGCGGCGTCCTGTATGCTCCTGGCAAATTCCAGCTCCTGCTCGATGCGCTTCTTCGCGTCGGCGATGTAGCCCTTCAGCACGCTGACGGTATGGTTGATGTCGTCGGACAGCGAGGCGAATTCCGCGGCGCTGCGCACGTTGACCACCTCGTTGAGGTCGCCCCCGGTGATCCTGTCCAGCGACGCGTTGACCCGCTGGATGTTGTTCACCACGACCTGCCGCACCAGCACGGAAATCAGCAGGTAGATCACTGCAAAGAGCAGTATATCCGCCAACGCCGTCTCATAGGCCTGCATGTCGCGGTCGGCGTAGACCTCGCTCTCCGGCAGGTGCGCCAGCAACAGCGTTCCGTCCTCCAGCCGCTCCACCCGGCACAAGGACTTGATATTGAACATCTCCTCGGTAAAAAACGTCTCCCCCGCATTCAGGCGCTTGACCGCGACATTCCATTCATTCAGGATCTGGCTGCGGTGATCCCCGCCGATGCTGTAGCCCACCGGGGAAACGATGTCAAAGCCGCCCGCGCTGCCCACATGGAACCTGGAGAGACTGTCGTATA
Source organism: Clostridia bacterium (assembly GCA_017432405.1). Next base: position 5,404 of record JAFRJF010000085.1, read on the forward strand.
GGCCCGACTGGTTCAGCGTCTGGGAGATGTCGTCCTCGTCGATCACGCACTGCACCAGCGCACCCCGGCAACGCGCGCCCGCTACCACGCGGCTGGCGGACAGCCGTGCCGACTGATAATCCGCGTCGCCATCAGCCAGCTTGTCCAGCAAGCCCATGTAAAGCGGTGATTCTCCCGCGCTGGCCAGCAGCGCTCCCTTTTGTGAAACCAGGCAGACGCTCTCCAGCCCATACAGTTCCCGCCAGGATTCCAGGTTGGACGCGTCCACCATTTCGACGCCGCCCCTCCCATTGATGGCGCGGGCGATGGCCCGGGTGTCTGTCAGCACCAGCGATTCCGACAGGTTGGCGATGCCCTCCTGGGTCCGCCGTATGCCCGAGTAGTTTTGGGCGATATCCTCCGAAGCGTCCGTCAGCGTATACCGGGCGCTCTGGCGGGCCGACTGGGTCTGCAGCAGGAAGGTAAAGCCCCAGTTGATCACCAGCACCGAAGCCGTCACGAAGAACAACCATGTCTCGAACTTGTGGGTGACGGGCATCTCCTCGCTCTTGCGGCGCCGCAGGGGGTTCTTCCACTCCCCTCTGAGGATTTCCAGCACGATCGCACTGGCAGCCATGCCCAGGCCGGTGAAGGTGATCATGGGGATCGCGCAGGTCCTGACCACGTAGAAGGCCATCTCCATGTCGTTGCGATGGGTGATCAGGACGGCATACATGTGGAAAACCTCCATCACCGCGCCGATGAAGAAGGCGTAGATGCCGTTGGGCTTATTCCGGTTGAAGACGTAGATGTGGGTCAGCGCCGCCACAAAGCCCGCCAGGCAGGTGGAAACGCTGCAGGCGATGGTGGTATACGAGCCGACGCCCCAGTAGGTGCCGGCGATGTAGCGCTCGATACCGCCGATCAGGCCGGCGATGATGCCCGAGACCGGATGGAAGAACAGCCCCGCCGCCAGCGGGCCGATGTCCCGGACATTCACCATCATGTGGTTGTAATCCACGCCAAAGTGGGTCGAGAGCACCGAGCAGAAGCCGAAGATGATCCCAATGATGATCTTCCTGGGCGCGTTCATGGGCTTATCCGACGTCCGCTTGTACAGCAGCACCGTCAAGAGCGTATACAGCACTGTCATGCCCGACATTTTCAGGATCATCGAAACCATATCACACTTCTCCATCCGCACGCTGTGCTCTGTGCCGTCCGCTACTCTACATACCCTGTTTATAATATTATATGGAAAATCGCCGAATCGTCAAGTACATTCGGGTGAAAAAGCTGTAGCAGACCCATATATCCAACAAAATTTGTAACTGTTCAGTCCGCCCACAAATTAACGTAAAATTCCAAAAGGAATTTACGTAGTCATGTCGAATAATAAACCATAGCGCGAGAAGGTATGGGGAGGTGTTCGGCATGGAAAAGATGTTCAATCAGCTGCTACAGCAGATGAAAGAACTGACCGAGCAACTCCAGCAACAAACCGAGCAACTCACAGAGCTACAAGAGATCATCGCGGCGAAGGATGCGCAGATTGCAGCGTTAGCTGCGCGAATCGAAGAACTGACCCACAAG
>JAFRJF010000086.1 GCA_017432405.1 Clostridia bacterium
CGAAGGGAATGATGCACTTGCGCTCGCGCACCAGCACCGAAACCAGTATGCCCTTTCGGATGTTCAGCTTGTTCAGCGGGATGTTCAGGTAGGGCGCGCCCTCCAGGGCGGTGAACTCATAGGCCTCCACCTGGCCGCCCATCATGTAATAGACCTTCTCCACCACCGAGTTGCGGCTGTTGTTCAGCGCCCGCACCGAGCGCAGTATGGCGTTGGCGGTGGTCAGCTTGGGGCTGATGGCGCAGTCGATGCCCAGGTCCTCCACGATGTCCATGGCGTTGAGCCGGTTCACCTTGACGATGACCTTCTTCACGCCCCGGCGCGCGCCGTACATGCCGGTGATCAGGTTTTCCTCGTCCCGGTTGGTCAGGCAGATCAGCGCCCCGCAGTCGGCCAGGTTCTCTGATTCCAGCACCTCGGTGTCGGTGCCGTCGGCGTTGATGACCATCACGCCGTCCAGCTGGTCCGCCAGCCGCAGGCACTTCTTCTCGTCGATCTCGATCATCCGCAGGTAGACGCCCATGCCGGCGATGATGCGGGCCAGGTAGTAGGAGATGTGGCCGCCGCCGATCAGCAGCGCCGACTTCAGCCGCTGGGTGTCCTTGCCCAGCTGCTTGAAGAAGCGGGTGATGGATTCCCGGTCGCCGGTGGCGTACACCCGGTCGCCCGGCAGCAGCACGCTGGAGCCGTCGGGGATAAAGGCGCTGCCGTTGCGCTGCACGGCGGTGAACTGTATGCGAGGGTAGCGCCCGTGCAGGCGGGAGAGGGGCGTGTTCAGTATGGCGTCCCGCTCCTCGGTGCGGAATTCCACCATCTCCACCCGGCCGTGGGCAAAGGTTTCCACATTGATGGCGAAGGGGAAGCGAAGCAGGCGGGAGATCTCCAGCGCCGCGGAGCGCTCGGGGTTGGCCACCTGGTCGATGTCCAGCTTCTTCTGCAGCAGCGTCAGGCTCTCGGTATATTCGGGGTCGCGGATGCGGGCGATGGTGTACTTTGCCCCCAGCTGCTTCGCGGCCAGGCAGCATACCATGTTCAGCTCGTCATTGCCCGTGACGGCGATGATCACGTCCGCGGCCTCCACATTGGCCTCGATCAGGGTCTTGACGTTGGCGCCGTTGCCCCGTATGCACATCACGTCCAGCGTCTCACTGGCCTTGTTCAGCGCCTGCTGGCTGCGATCCAGTATGGTGATGTCGTGGCCGTCCTTGGAAAGATACTGGGCCAGCGTATAGCCCACCTTGCCGTTGCCGACGATGATGATGTTCAAGCTGATACCCCCTTGAAGGAAGAACGTTAATTAGGAATGAGGAATTAGGAATGAGGAATGGAGAAGCAAATCCCTGACGGGATTTGTTTATTTCAGGGAATCGAGGATGTTGTTTCATGTAAAAGAAATCCGCAAGGATTTCCACAACCATTCCTAATTCCTCATTCCTAATTCCTCATTTAACTTTTTGATGTATTTCACGGCTGCCGCCGCGTCCTGTACAAACGTCTCCGAAGTGACGCCGCACAGGCTGATGCCGCCGGTGTAGCCCATCGTGTACAGCGGTGAGAGCATGCGGCCGTAGTCCTCGCCGTCGCCGGGGGCTGGAAGCCGCCGGGTCAGCGCGTTTTCCAGGTGGACGTGCCCCAGCAGCGGCCAGGCCCGCCGCAGCGCGTCCATGGGCTCGCTGGCCATGGACATGTGGCCCCAGTGGGCGGCCACGGCGATGTTGTTCAGCTGCAGCAGCCCGGCGATCAACGTCGCCTCGGACACCAGGTTCAAAAGGCTGCAATCGGCCTTGCGCAGCGGCTCCAGGCACACGGTGATGCCGCACTCCTTCGCGTGGCCCTGGCACAGCCGCAGAAAGTTGCCCAGCTGCCGCCAGGCGAAGGGAAAGTCGCCGTCTTCAGATACGGCGCGGGACTTCGCGGCGTCCAGCACGACGATCTTCGCGCCGAGCCTGCGTGCGCGACCCAGGGCGTGCCTCAGGTAGCCGTGCAGCGCTGTGGCGTTGACCCCCGGCCCGGTGATGGGCAGATCGCCCGGCAGCATGTCCCGGCAGGCATAAACCCGTATGCCCGTCGCGTCCGCCCAGTCCGCCAGCTCGATAAAGTCCGTCTCCGGAAGCGCGGCCAGCTCCGCCAGGGACAGCTCCACATAGTCGAAGCCCAGCCTCGCCGCTTCGGGCAGGTTGACAAAATCCGTGCAGATGCCGATGAGCGCCATGAACCCTTCCCTTCGATGCGGGCATACACCCCATCCATTTTATCATTCACCAGTATACGCCTGTTTGACGTTTTAGTCAAATCCGAAAGGCATTAAGAAAGCGCCAATAGATGTTATTTTTATTAAATGAGTCAAGGGGGACGGTTCTATTGACTTAAAAACTTATGCTTGATTTTATCACGCATTGCTGGTATAATTTAACCAGCCTAATATAAAGGAGTGTTTACTATGGCTCTTGTTACTTCCACCGAGATGTTCAAGAAGGCTTACAATGGCGGCTACGCCATCGGCGCTTTCAACGTGAACAACATGGAGATCATCCAGGGCATCACCGAGGCCGCCATCGAAAAGCGCGCCCCGCTGATCCTGCAGGTCTCCAAGGGCGCTCGCGCCTATGCCAAGCACGTGTACCTGATGCACCTGATCCGGGCCGCCATCGAGGACGCCGAGCAGACTGCGGGCTTCGACCTGCCCATCGTCGTCCACCTGGACCACGGCGATTCCTTCGAGCTGTGCAAGAGCTGCATCGACGGTGGCTTCACCTCCGTCATGATCGATAAGAGCGGCCTGCCCATCGAGGAGAACATCAAGATCACCAAGCAGGTCGTCGAGTACGCCCACGACCACGGCGTGGTCGTCGAGGCCGAGCTGGGCACTCTGGCCGGCGTCGAGGACGAGGTCAACGTCTCCGCCGAGGATTCCAGCTACACCCGTCCCGAGGACGTGCAGCACTTCGTCGAGGAGACCGGCTGCGACTCCCTGGCCATCGCCATCGGCACCTCTCACGGCGCCTACAAGTTCAAGGCTGAGCAGTGCACCCGCAACGAAAAGGGCATCCTGGTGCCCCCGCCGCTGCGCTTCGACATCCTGGACGAGGTCGCCAAGCGCTTGCCCGGCTTCCCGATCGTGCTGCACGGCTCTTCCTCCGTGCCGCAGGAGTTCGTGAAGATCATCAACGCCAACGGCGGCAAGATGCCCGACGCCGTCGGCATCCCCGAGGAGCAGCTGCGTCAGGCTGCCCGCGGCGCGGTCTGCAAGATCAACATCGATTCCGACCTGCGCCTGGCCATGACCGCCTGCATCCGCCAGCACTTCGCGGAGCATCCGGATCACTTCGATCCCCGCCAGTACCTGAAGCCCGCCCGTGTCGCCATCAAGGAGATGGTTGAGCACAAGCTGGTCGACGTGCTGGGCTGCGACGGCAAGGCATAATCCGACACTACCCTGGACACATTGGGCGCGCCAGCAATGGCGCGCCTGTTTCGCAATGAAACAGAATTCAGTATTTACCAACCAGCATAACCAGCCATGAAATCAAACCACACCCACAAAAAGCGCAATTCCTGGCGGCGGGCGGGCCGTCCGTTTACAGCGGGCGACTGGCTGCGTTTGTTTGCGCTGGCGACGGCTATCGCGGCGTTGGCCTGGGCAGGGGTGGCCTTCGTATCCGCGGACGGGGGAAGGGAGGAAGCCTCCCCGGTGGTGATCGATCGGGTGATGACCTCGAATCCCTCGGCCTGCTACAGCGTCCAAGGTGAATATTACGATTGGGTTGAGCTGCGCAACATCTCCGGCGAAACGGTCAGCCTGGCGGGCTGGCGGCTGGGGGACACCGTGGACCAGCGCGGGGCCTTCGAGCTTGGGGATGCCGCGCTGTCGCCGGGAGAAAGCATGATCGTCTACTGCGCCAAAGCGCCCGAGGACTTCGAGGGCAGCGAGCGGTTCTCCGGCTTCAAGCTGAGTGCCAACGGCGAGATGCTGGCCCTGTCCGACGGGCAGCGCAGGCTTCGGCAGGTGCTGGAGGTGCCTGCCATGGCCGCCGCCCAGGTCTACCAGAGGGACGACGACGGCGAATACCGGGTGGTGAGCTTTGCCGCAATGGCCGAGGCCGGGGCGGTGGACCTGCGGCCGCCCTTCAATCCCGACGGCGTGTTCATCAGCGAGCTGATGGCCGCCAACCACACCCAGCTGCAGGACGGGGACGGCGACTGGCCCGATTGGATCGAGCTGTTCAACGGCGCTGCCCATCCCGTGGACCTGGCGGGATACGTCCTGTCCGACGACGACGTGAACCAGCGCAAGTGGGTGCTTCCTTCGGTGACGGTGCAGCCCGGCGAATACCTGGTGGTGTTTGCTTCGGGCAAGGACCGCCGGGACGCAGAGCTGCATACCAACTTCAAGCTGTCCACCGTTTCGGAGGCCGTGCGGCTGTACGATCCCGACGGGCGCGTGGTCTCATGGGTGGAATACGACGGCCTGCCCAGGGAGATTTCGCTTTCCCGCCTGACGGATGGCACCCTGACCACCGAGATCGCCCCAACGCCCGGCTATGAGAACAGCGAGGCCGGCGTGCGCGCGGCGCGGATGCTGGTGAGCGAAAATGTCGGCGATCTTCGGATCAACGAGATCATGGCCAGCGGCACCGGCAGCGACTGGATCGAGTTGTACAATGACGCCGACCACAGCGTGGACCTGACGGGCGTCGGCCTGTCCGACGACACCAACCACCCCCGCCGCTGGCAGTTCCCGGAGGGGGCGCTGATCCCCGCCAAGGGGTACGTCGCGGTGCTGCTCACAGGCAAGGAAGGGGCCAGCGGCATACAGAACGGCCGCTACTGCGCCGACCTTGCTCTCACGGCGGGGGAGACCGCTGTGCTGGCCGAGCCGGACGGCACGCTGCTGGACAAGGTGACGCTGTTCGAGCAATACCGCAACGTCAGTTACGGCCGGGCAGAGGGCCAGGCGCGCTACCGCTACTTCGCGGAACCCACCCCCGGCGAGGCCAACGCGACCGCCTCCTACGCGAAGAAGGCGGCAAACGTCGAGTTTTCCGAGCCCGGCGGTCAGCACAGCGACACAAAACTGTCTGTGGCGCTCTCCGGTGATCCGGACGTGACCATCTACTACACCACCGACGGCAGCGAGCCCACCACGTCCTCGAAGGCCTACAGCGCGCCCATCGAGCTGAAGCGCAGCACCGTGATCAAGGCGGTCGCCTGGCAGGCAGATGTGATGCCCTCGGACCTGTGCGTGCAGAGCTATATCCTCGGGGCGTCGCACACGGTGCGGCTGGTCAGCGTATCCGGCAACAGTGCCGAGCTGGACGGCAAGACGGGCATGCTCAATACCGGCTTGAAGGGCGAGGGGGCCGATGCCTTCGTGGAGGTCTACGAGCCCGACGGCACCCGGGTGATCGCCCAGAAGTGCCTGATGAAGCTGGCCGGGCACAGCACCCGCGAGCACGAGGGGCAGAAGGGCTTTTCGCTGCGAGCCAAAAAGATATACGGCGAAAGCCGTTTCAACTATGCCTTGTTCTCAAACCGTGATTATACGTCCTACAAGTCCTTCGTGATGCGGGCCTCGGGCCAGGACTGCAGGCAGACCTTCATGCGCGATTCCATACTCAGTGCCCTCGCCGCGGACACCGGCGTGCTGTACCGGGAGACCGAGGTCTGCGTGGTGTACGTCAACGGCCGGTATTGGGGCGCTTACAACATGCGCGAGCGCGTCAGCAATGACAGCATCGCCCAATTCCACGGCTGGGACAATCCCGACGACGTGGAGTACAAGGAGGGCGGCGGCTATTCCTCCGAGAATTACCGGCAGATGCTGAGCTGGGTCGAGGCGCACGACCTGTCCGACGACGCCAACGTGGAGGCGCTGCGGGGCATGATGGACATCGAAAACTACCTGGAATACGTGATGCTGGAGATGTACATCAACAACCAGGACCTGGGCAACGTGGGCTTCTACCGCAATCCAAATGCCGACGGCCTCTGGCGCTGGGCCCTGTTTGACCTGGATCTGAGCTACCAGCTGGCCGGCGACAACGTGAAGGCCTGGCTGGAGGGAGAGACCGTCGGCACCATCACCGACCAGAGCAACCTGTTGTTCAGAAAGCTGATGAAAAACGACGGCCTTCGGGACTGGTTTCTGCGCCGCATGGGTGAGCTGCTGGCCACCACCTTCAGCGCGGAGAACGTGACCGGGAAGATACGGGCGCGATACGCGCTGCTGGAGCCGGAGATGGAGGCCGAATGCAAGCGCTGGAACTGGACCACCGCCACCTGGAAGCGCTACGGCCAGCGGATGCTCAACTACGCCAAGAGCCGCCCGGCGAACCTGATCCAGTACCTGAACGCGAACTTCAAGCTGACCGAGGCGCAGGCACAGGAGTACTTTGGGGGCGCACAGTAAAGTAATAGTGCTTTGCCGAATAGCCAAGCGCAAATTTGCGCTTGGCTATTGCGTTTTTCGCCGGTTTATGGTACACTATAAGCGAATAAGGAATTATTATTATGTAACTCAACCGAATAAATCAGAATTATGGAGGATGCCATGATTGACGTCAAGCTGTTGACACTTCTGAAAGTGCATGAAACCGGCAATTATACCCGTGCGGCGGAGCAGCTTTCACTGACACAGCCCGCCGTCAGCCAGCACATCAAGCAGATCGAGAAGGAGCTGAATACCAGCCTGTTCGTGCGCAGCGGCGGCAAGATCCGCCCAACGCCGGATGGCAAGCTGGTGATTGAGTATGCCGAAAGGGTCCTTTCGCTGTATGAGAACCTGCAACAGGCCCTGCTGGATCAAAAGCGCAGCATCGAGCGCCTGCGGGTGGGCATCACCCATACCTCCGAGAGCAACGTGGTCACGGAGGTGCTGGCCAAGTATGCCGAGCAAAACGAGAACCTGAGCATCACGATACAGACCGATACAATAAATAATCTTTATGCCATGCTAAAGAATTATAAGATTGATATCGCCATCGTGGAAGGCGCGGTTCAGGACCCCAGCATCAATTCCATCATGCTGGATACCGACTTTCTGGTGTGCGCGGTGTCCAACGAGAGTCCGTTGGCGAAGAAGAGCATCGTCACGCTGGACGAGCTGAAGCGCGAGCGGCTGATCCTGCGCCTGCCCAGCTCCGGCACACGGAACCTGTTTGCCGCCCACCTGGAGAGCCGCAACATCTCCATCGATGAATTCAACGTCACCCTGGAGGTCGACAACATCGCCACCATCAAGGACCTGATCCGCCGCAATTACGGCGTGTCGATACTGCCCCGCAGCGCCTGCATGGACGAGCTGAAGAAGGGCAAGATGACCGTGCTGCCCATCGAAAACCTGAGCATGATCCGGGAGATGAACATCCTCTACCACAAGAGCTTCCGCCACGCGGACATATTGCAGGACATTGTGCGCATCTACAATGAATCCGTGCGCTTCTACAAGAACGGGGAGCAGTGAGGGACGAACGATGCACATACTTTTGACCAATGACGATGGCATTTTTGCCCCGGGGCTTCGGGCACTGATCGAGGCCTTTTCCGGGGCCGGGCATACCGTATACGTCTGTGCGCCGGACCGGGAGCGCTCCGCCGCCAGTCACAGCTCGATGCTGGCCTATCCCCTGCACGCAATGCCGATAGACATGCCCGGCGCAGCCCGGGCCTGGGCCTTGGACGGTACTCCCGCCGATTGTGCCTGCCTGGGGTTGTTCCTGTGTCGGGAAGCGGGCATAGACCTGGCGGTCTCCGGCATCAACCGGGGCATGAACCAGGGGGGAGCCTGCGTCTATTCCGGTACGGTCGGCGCGGCGATGGAGGCTTCGATGCGCGGAGCCCCGGCGCTGGCGGTTTCGCTGTGCGTAGGGCCGATTCGCGGCGAGGATCATAGCGACTACACTACTGCGGCCCGGGTCGCCCTGCGGGTGGCCGATTGGATGACCGGGCATCCGTTGCCCCGGGGCGCGATCTACAACCTGAACGTGCCGCCCATCCCCTATGAGCGGCTGAGGGGCATCCGGCCCGCGACCCTCGCCCCGATATTCCTCGAGGCACCGAGCTACGAGCTCATGGAGGACGACCAGGGCCCCTGCTACCGGTTCCGCGGCGCCATGCCCCCGCCGCAAGCCGATCCGGCATACGATACCTGCAGGACCGACCAGGGGTATGCGTCGCTGACCAAGCTGACCTGGAATCTAAGATTGAATGAAGATGATTCTGAGCTGGGTGGGATAGGGCTATAATCAGGAACTGCCACCCCATACCATTTGCCAAAGGAGGGAACACTATGAGTGCGGGAAAGCACTGCGAAATTGAACGAAAATATCTGATACGCTATCCGGACATCAGGACGCTGCAGGCCCAGAAGGGCGTGGAGCAATGGGAGATCGTACAGATCTACCTGACGGTTTCCGGGCCGGGGGAGACCCGGCGGATTCGCCAGGTGGTGTCGGGCGGCGAGATCAAATACTATAAAACCTTCAAAAAGCGCCTGACCGACCTGGCCAACGAGGAGGACGAGGGCGAGATCGACCAGCTGGAGTACATCCACCTCTGCCAGGAGCAGCAGCCCGGCTGCAAGCCCGTGGGCAAGACCCGCTACCGCATACCCTACGAGGGACACATACTGGAATTCGACATCTATCCCTTCTGGGACGATCGGGCGATACTGGAGATCGAGCTGGAGCATGAGAACGAAGGCGCGGCCATCCCGGATTATGTTCAAATCATCCGCGACGTCAGCGCCGATCCGGCCTACAAGAACCGCAGCCTGGCGGAAAACGTGATTTACGAGGAAATATAAAATGAGGGGGCTGTCTCAAAATGAGACAGCCCCCGGTTTGCACTATCTCTTCCGCTGCACCAGCGTGATGATGATGCCGATTCCTTAGCCTTTTGAAACCTATGCGGCCTTGCTGCGTTTGCGGATGACTTGCATCACCACGCCCAGGGCGATCAGGCCCAGGCCGATGAAGTCGGTCAGTGAACCGGGGATGATCAGCGCCAGACCCCCGCCGATGGTCAGCAATCGCTCGACGATGTTCATGTTCGTCAGCAGGTAGCCGGACAGGCCCGCGGCGACGCCCATCATGCCCAGCGTGGCGGTGATGGTGATCAGCACCACCTCATACCACACGGTGTCGATGAACAGCAGCGCCGGGGACGCGGCGAAAACAAAGGGGATGATGAACGCGCCGATGGCCAGCCGCGTGGCGGTGACGCCGGTCTTCATCGGCTTGCCCTTGGCGATGGCCGCGCCGGCATAGGCGGCCAGGGCCACCGGCGGCGTGATGTCGGCCACGATGCCGTAGTAGAACACGAAGAAGTGGGCGGCGATCTGGGGCACGCCCATCTGGATCAGTATCGGCGCGCAGGTGGATGCCATGATGCAGTAGGTGGCCGTGGTGGGCACGCCCATGCCCAGCACGATGCAGCAGATCATCGTCAGGAACAGGCCCAGCAGCATGCTGTTGCCGGAAACGCCCACGATGGCGCTGATCAGGCGGTTGGCCAGGCCGGTCACCGTGATGCAACCGCAGATGCAACCCGCGATGCCGCAGGCCACGGCCACGGTGATGCAGCTGCGTCCGCCGGCCTCGAGCGCGTTGAAGATGGTCTTCAGGTTGAAGGACTTCGGGATCTCGCCCGCCGCGCCGGACTGGTTGGCCTCGGCGGCCCGCTTGTAGTAGCCGGTCAGGTTGTTGATAAAGCCCACCGCGATGGCCGTGACGATGGCCACGGCGGCGGAGAACTGCATCGTGCGGGTGTTGGAGCAGACCAGCACGATCAGCACGACCAGCGGCAGCAGCAGGTAGGTGTCCTTCAAGAGCGATGTGAACCGGGGCAGCATGGAGCGGTCGATGCCCTTCAGGCCCAGCTTTTTGGCTTCAAGGTGCACGGCGATGAATATGCCCAGGAAGTACAGCACCGCGGGTACGATGGCGCGCACGATGATGTTGGAATAGGGCACGCCCAGATAGTCGGCCATCAGGAAGGCCGCCGCGCCCATGATGGGGGGCATGATCTGGCCGCCGGTGGATGCCGCGGCCTCGACGGCCCCGGCAAACTCGGACCTGTAGCCGGTCTTTTTCATCATCGGGATCGTGACCGAGCCGGTGGTGACGGTGTTGCCCACGGAGCTGCCGGAGACCATGCCGCACAGCGCCGAGGAGATGACAGCCACCTTCGCCGGGCCGCCGGCGAAGCGGCCGGTCAGGCTGTTGGCCAGGTTGATAAAGAAGCTGGACACGCCTGTCTTTTCCAGGAACGCGCCAAACACGATGAACACGACGATGTATTTCGAGCAGACGTTCACGGGCGTGCCCAGTATGGCGTTTTCGCCGTAGAACATCTCATAGCTGACCTGGGACAGGTTCTTGCCCTTCAGGAAGGTGTAGGCGATGAAGAAAATCGCCACGCACAGTATCGGCACGCCCACGCTTCGGCGGCACAGCTCCGCCAGCGACAGTATGCCGATGATCGCCAGTGTGATGTAGAAGGGATTGGTGCGCAGCACGCGGGTGCCGGCGGTCAGGATCGATTGGGCGTTGAAGGCGTAGTACAGGAACGCGCCGCCGCCCAGCACCATCAGCACGATGTCATACCAAGGCAGGGTGTTGGGCTTCATTTCCCCCTTGCGGGCGGGATAGGTCAGGTAGCCCATGATGATGACCAGGCCCATGAACGAGGTCATGCGGGCCTGCTCCAGAAGGTTGGCGAACAGCGTCACATAGATGCAGAACAGGGAAAAAGCCGCGAGGATGCAGCCCACGATAATTTTGGGCGTGCCCTCCCAGACGCGGGTGTTCGATTCCCGGTCATACTTTCGCATGACGGCCTCGACGTCTGCCGCGGAACCGGTGGAGGTGTCGATGTCCGGCGCATTCAGGTTCGGGTCCTGAGGTTTGTTGTTGGCCATGATCAGGCCTCCTTTCGATGGATTATTCTGATTTGTCGGGATGTTGAGCGGTTCCCCAAAAGGCTTCCCCTTGAGGGGAAGCTGTCTGCGGAGCAGACTGAAGAGGTGTCCCCATTACGTCTCGTTCGTTTATTCCGATAGACGTTTTTATCGCAGCGGGGACACCTCTTCCGACCCGCTGCGCGGGCCACCTTCCCCTCAAGGGGAAGGCTTTTGGACACGCCTTCATTACCTCGACAAATCAGAATTTGTCAATACAAATGCTAAAAACCGGGGCTGCGGAAATGGCTTCCCGCAGCCCCCGATATCGTTGAGAGTCTGCCTTTGCAGCGGTTTACTTCGTCTCAACCTCGATGCCCTTCTCGGCGAAGTACTTCGCGGCGCCGGGATGGTAGGGCAGGCCGCAGGTGGAAGCGTACTCCAGGTCCAGCTCGGCGCCCTTGGCGTGGGCCTCCGTGATGGCATCCTTGCCCTCGAAGATGGTTGAGACGATGGCATAGGCCTCGTCGTCGCTCACCTGGCCGTTGGCGATGATGGTGGCCTTCACGCCCACGGTGGTGATGTCCTCGTCGATGCCCTGATAGGTGCCGGCAGGGATGATGGTCTTTGCGTAGGCAGATGAGATCTCCTGCAGCTTGGCCACGTGCTCGTCGTCCAGGCCGACCAGGTAGCAGCCCTTGGTGGTGGCCAGGTCGGTGACGGCGGAGGTGGGCGCGCCGGCCACGACGAACGCGGCGTCGATCTTGCCGTCCTTCAGGCTCTCGGCAGAGTCGCCGAAGCCGAGGTACTGGGGATTGATGTCGGCCTCGGTCATGTCATAGGCGGCCAGGAAGTCCATGGCGTTGAAGTACACGCCGGAGCCCGAGGAGCCGATGGACACGTTCTTGCCCTTCAGATCGGCCACGGACTTGATGTCGGGGTTGCAGGTGACCAGGTGCACAGCCTCGGTGTACAGTGCGCACAGGGCGGTGAAGCTGTCGATGGGCTTGCCCTCGTACTGCTCGAAGCGGATGCCGTTATAGGCGTAGTTGGCCACGTCGTTCTGAACGAAGCCCAGCTGCGCGTCCTCCAGGTCCAGCTTGTCGATGTTGTCGGCGGAGCCGTTGCCGGACACGGCGGTCACCTGGACGTCGGAATTGTTGGTGATGTACTGGGCCAGCACGTTGCCGAAGGCATAGTAGGTGCCGGAGGTGCCGCCGGTGGTGAAGGTCAGCTCGGCCAGTGCTGCGGTGCAGGACAGGGCCAGAACCAGCGCGATAACCAGGGATACGACTTTCTTCATGATACGTTCCTCCATTTCTGTGCCGGAAACCCGGCCAGTCTATGAGCGTATTATACAATAAATTTGGGTAAAAGGCAACAGAAAATTGCCAACCTGATTGTTAATAATTGCATTTTCAGGCCGATTAAGTAAATCTGCAGTTTTTTTTGCATCAAACCGAAGCGGATGATTCGATAAAAACGGGGATAAAAATGTATAAACATACGATATGCGTTGATGAATATACAAAATTGAATCGCAGGGGTTTACTGCTTTCCGGGTTTCAGGTTGACGCAGAGTATGCCGGCCAGGAACAGCGCCGTCCCGGCGATGATCCAGCCGGTGATGCGCTCGTGGTACAAAAGCGCCGCCCACACAAGCGACAGCAGTACCGTCGAGCTCTGCACCACCGTCGCCACGAACAGGGGTACGGTCTTGAAGCCCTCGGCCTGCAGCAGGAAGCCCACGCCGGTGATCGCGCCGAGGATCAGCATGGCGACGGCGGCCGGCAGCCGGATGGGCCCCGTCACGGCCGTGCCGGTCAGCGGCAGCACGCCGCCGGCGCACAGCGCGCCGATCAGGAACATGGAATTGTTCAGCTCCACGGTGTCCAGCCTGTCCAGCAGCTTCTTCTGGCACACGGAAAACAGCGAAGCGCCGATGCCCGCGATGACGAAGGCGATCAGCAGCGGCCCCTGGCCGCCGATGAATTCGTCCAGCGGCATGCCGTTCCAGGTGAGCAGCACGATGCCGCACACGCACATCAGCGCACCGGCGACGGCCTGCCGGGTGACCTTTTCCTTCAATACCAGCGTGGAGATCAGCAGGATTACCACGGTCTGCACCGGCCAGATCACCACGTTGCCGTAGGAGAAGCCGTGCATCACGCCGTAATTCTCTCCCAGGTAGTGCAGCGTCTTGGCGATGCCGCCGAATATCACCATCCGGTTTGCCAGCGTCAGGTGGGGCTTCCTTCCGCGAATCACCTGCAGCGCCAGCAGGAACAGCACGCCCAGCGCAAAGCGCAGAAATGACACCATGAACGGGGAAAAGGCGGTGGCGGCGGTCTTGATCAGTATGCCGCCAAAGCTGAAGATCAGCGCCTGGAGAAGCAGGTAAAAGTAGCCCATGGTTGCATCCTTTCAAAAGGAATAGAAAACACAACAATTATGTCATATTACCGTGTTGAAGTTTAGCACATGCCTGACGGAAATGCAAGGGATATTTGGAAATAAAGGGCGAAAAACCTGTATTTCCCCGCACATTAAAGCCCCATTCCCTTCCTGACCGTGTCCCAGCGCCGTCACGTTTGTGTGCTATGATAGCGCAGGAGTACATATGGGAGGTATGTTTATGAAGCGGAAGATACTGGCGCTGCTGGTGGCGGCGGTGCTGCTGGCGCTGCCTGTGACGGCGATGGCGGCGACCAAGGCGACCATCCGGTTTCCGGTGAAGGTGGGCCTTATGACCGAGGGCGAAGCGGTGACGCTGAAGCCGAAGCTGAAGCGGGTGAAGCTCGAAAACCTGACCTGGAGCAGCTCGGACGAGGCGGTGCTGGCGCTGGCGGGCAATGTGGCCCAGGCGCTGAAGCCGGGCAAGGCGGTGGTGACAGCCTCCGGGGGCGGCGCGACGGCGAAGCTGGGCGTGGTGGTCCTGCCTGCGTCCGTGAACGTCGCGGTGGGGGATAAGGTCTCACTGCCCCGGGGCGGCGTGGAATCCTACAAATCGAAAAACAAAAAGGTGGCGACGATCAGCAAAAAGGGCGTCGTCAAGGGCGTCGGGGTCGGCACGACGAAGATCGTGGTGACCTATGGCGATCAAAAGAAGGTCGTCCCCGTGACCGTGGTCGAAGAGATCCCCCAGGGCAGCGCCGCGGCGGAGCTGGATTGCGCGAACGAGGCCGACCAAATCGTGCTGGTGGACTACACCGGCGGCAGCAAGGCCGTGCTGTCGGTGCACGAGAAGCTGAACGGGGTGTGGACCGAGCTGGCGTCCTGCGACGCCTATGTGGGCAAGAAGGGCATTGGCAAGACGAAGGAGGGGGACAAGAAGACTCCCACGGGCACTTATAACCTGACGACGCCCTTCGGCATCAAGGACGATCCCGGCGCGCAGATGTCCTATCTCAAGGTGACGAAATACCACTACTGGTGCGGCGATTCCTCCAGCAAGTACTATAACCAGCTGGTGGACGAGCGCGAGGTCAGCCGCAAGCACAAGTCCAGCGACGAGTACCTGATCAAGTACAAGGGCGCGTACAACTATTGCATGTTCATCGACTACAACGCCGAGGGCACCCCGAACAGGGGCAGCTGTATTTTCCTGCACTGCACCGGCAAGAACAAGTATACCGCCGGCTGCGTCGCCATCCCGGAGAAGATGATGAAGCAGATCGTCTGCTGGGCCAGGGAGGGGACGAAGATCGTGATAAGGCAAAAGCCGTAGGACAGGAGGAAAGCGATGGCCGCCAATGGAATTCTTCAGATGTTGCGCGAGGAGAAGCGCGCCGGCATATCGGGCGGGCTGTACCACGAGCTGCAGGTGCGGATGACCTACCATTCCAACCACATCGAAGGCAGCCGGCTCACCGAAGAGCAGACGCGGATGATCTTTGAGACGAATACCGTCGACAGCGGGGTTGGCCTGCCTGTGGACGATATACTGGAAACCGTTCATCACTTCCGGGCCATCGATTACGTGATCGACTGCGCGGAGGAAGCGCTGACAGAGGAAATCGTGAAGCGGCTGCATTACATCCTGAAGCACGACACCAGGGACGCTGCACTGGACTGGTTCGCGGTGGGCGATTACAAGCGCCGGCCCAATATGGTTGGCGGGCGTGAAACGGTCAGGCCGAAGGACGTGCCCGCCCGGATGAAGGCGCTGCTGGCGGATTACAATGCCAGGGAAACGGTTACAATGGAGGACGTGATCGCCTTGCACGCCGAGTTTGAACACATCCATCCCTTTCAGGATGGCAACGGCAGGGTCGGGCGCCTGGTCGCGCTGAAGGAATGCCTGAGGCACGGCATCGTCCCATTCATCATTGAGGACAGCAAGAAGCACTTCTATTACCGGGGACTGGCCCAATGGCGAACGGAAAAGGGATGGCTGACGGACACCTGCCTGGACGGCCAGGATACGTTTAAGAGATTGTTGGATATGCTGGAGATAGGGTATTGACGGGGAAAAGGAAACCGCCCCGCCGCCCGTGAATGGGCGGCGGGGTGGCGCGGTTTTGGGAAGGGGTTATTTCCAGGAGAAGGCGGTGTATTTGCCCTTTTGGGCCAATTCGTACAGGGAGGCTCGGTCGACCTCCAAATAGTAGGTGCCCTTGGGCTGCAAGCCCTGAGTCACGCATACGTTCCCACGGTCTGAACAGCTGATTTCATTCAGGTTCCGGTCGTAGAGGGTGAAAGTATATTCAGATAGGCCGCTGAAGGTGATGGATTGTGTCTTCGGCAGCTTGATCCTGTACCAGCGATAGTAATTATCGCTCTTCGTCTGGGCGATTTCCACCTTCTTCCCCGCCTTGACCGTGATGGCCCTGCCCATGCAATAGTTGGGCTTGTTGACGGTCGCGGCTTTTTTGGTGCTGAACTTCACCTTGCCACTCTCTTTGTTATCATACATATATAGTAAACGACAAAAGAGATTTTACTTAAAGGAGCAGAGCGACCTCAACTGATCGTTGGGGGAAGCCCATACCTCAAAGGCTGAATCGACCGTCGATTCAAGGAGGGAAAGCGATGAGAAGAAGACATTGTGAGTGTTC
>JAFRJF010000087.1 GCA_017432405.1 Clostridia bacterium
CCCATCGAGAAGGTCTTTCTCGGCAGGACGCCGTGGCGGCGGATGGCGGCGAAGAGCTCGGACTTGTCGAAGGGGCGGGGCATCAGGCCCAGGGCGTCGGGGCGGTCGATCAGGCCGCGCAGGGCGGTCTCGCCGTGGATGTAGTCGATGCGGGCCTCGGGGTGGCCGGCAAGCCACTCGTCCAGGAAGGCCTGGAGGCGGGCCAGCGGGTGTTCTTCGGATTTGAAGCGCCAGGTGTGGCCCGCGGCGTCGAAGGCGACCAGGTCGTCCCCCTCCCCCAGGTCCGCGCCGTCGGCGCGCAGGGTCTCGCGGTATGCGTCCATCAATTCAGAGGGATTCACGCCGAACAGCGCCCGGTGGATGGGCTCGAACACCAGTGCCGGGCAGACCAGGTTCACCAGCTCCACCAGCGCATAGCGGGCCGGGTGGTTCGCCCGGACCTCGGGGGTCAGGGTGTCGCGGAGGTCCAGCCAGCACTTGCGGGCCGCGGCCAGCGAGTGGTTGCCGTCGCCCACGGCGTACAGCAGCCCGTCCGCCTTCGCGTTCAGCGCGTCGATGGCGTCGAACACGCCTTTTACGTCCGCGCCTTCCACGGCCCAGCCCCGCAGGTGGCCGCCGCCCAGCATCAGCTCGAAATCGTACAGCGGGCGCAGGCTGGCGCGGCGCTTCAGCAGAGGCTCAATCACCGTCATGCCGGGGTCGTCGATCAGCATCATCACGTGGGGCAGCTCCACCGGCGCGCCGGCGCGGATGCGGGCCCTCGGTGGCACCCGCTCCAGCACCGTGCCCTCGGTGGCGCGGATCAGGCTGGCGGAGCCGGGGTTGTAGTCGTAGGCCTCCAGGTCCAGCGCCACCACCAGGCCCGGGCGCGCGCCCGCGGGGGTGTCCCGCTCCACGAGCACGAAGCCGTCCTCCACCGCTGTTTCAAGGGTGCCGTCCGCCAGGTATTTGGCCATGGCGGCGTGGATGGCCGGGATGCGCGCCTCGCCCTCGGCCAGCCAGGCCTCCGGCAGGATAAGGCGCAGCGTGGAAGGGGCCTGACCCACCAGGGCGTCGGCCTGGCGCCAGTATTCCGGCTGGGCCGTAAACTGGTCGCAGGCCACCACCGCCCACTTTTCCGGGGCGACGCCGGCACGGGGCAGCAGGATTCGGGCGGTATGCAGGGCGTTGTCCAATTTTATATACCTCATTTCAATTATCTGACATCATAGATCCGGTTGCCGTAGACGCTCAGCGAATTGGGCTCGCCGCTGGAATCCAGGGGGTCCATGATCTGGAATTCCCCATGCACGGTGCCCACCAGCAGCACGTCGTGAAGCGTCCCCGTGCCCGGCTGCTTCACGCGAACCACGGGATAGACCTCCTGCTGGATCAGCATCTCCAGCGTGCCGGCAATGCCCCAGCCGGGCTGCCTTTCCGTCAGGCTGACGCCCAGCAGCGCCGCGGCCCTTTGCCAGTTGAGGCTGCCGGTTGCGTCATAGGCGCCGTTTTCAGACAGCCAGGCGTTCAGCGTGCCGGGGTTGACCTCGCCCTCGATGGGCGTTTTGAGCCGCTGCATCTCGATCAGCGCGGCCAGGCAGGTCACGCCGTCCCCGGCCTCCCCCAGCGTCCTGCCGGAGGCGCCCATTGGCGCGTCGGCCCAGGCCGCGTCCGTCTGGCAGAAGAACACCGGCACGCTGGGCAGCTCCCGCCGGGCCAGCACCACCGCGCCGTTCGAGCGAAGCACCGTGCTGTTGGCGAGCAGGAGCACGACCAGCACCACGGCCACGGCCAGCAGGCCGGCGATCAGCTTGTTTCTGAGCCGCGCCCTGCGCCGGTATTCCGGCCGCACCCAGGCCGGCTTGCCGCGTTTGGGCAGAGGGCGCTCGGGCCGCGCCGGTTCCCTGCGGCCATTAGCCGAACGGACCGGCGCGGCCCTGCGCTTCCTGTTTTCACTCTCGGAAGGTGACATATAGGCGATTAAACCCTTACGGCATCAGCAGGCGGGCGCGGAAGACCGTATCCAGCGCCAGCAGCTTGGTGCGCAGCTGGGGGCTGGGCTTCTCGTCCACGTCCAGCACGGTATAGGCGTAGGCGCCCCGGGACTGGTTGACCATGTTTTCGATGTTCAGCCGCTCCCCGGAAATCACCTGGGTGATCGCGCCCAGCACGTTGGGCACGTTCTTGTGCAGTATGGAGATGCGGGGCATGGTCTGCTTTTCCAGCGCGCAATTGGGATAATTCACGCTGTTGACGATGGAGCCGTACTTGATGTAATCGTTGATCTGCCTGGCCACCATGCGCACGCAGTTGTCCTCGCTCTCGGGGGTGGACGCGCCCAGGTGGGGCGTGAGCACCACGTTGCGCACGCCGATCAGCGCCGCCTCCGGGAAGTCGGTGACGTACACCCGCAGCTGGCCCTGCTCCAGGGCCTCCTTCACGTCGTCGACGTTGACCAGGGGACCGCGGGCGAAGTTCAGCAGCGCGGCGGTATTCTTCATCCGGGAGATGGCCCCGGCGTCGATCATGCCCCGGTTGCCGTCGGTCAGCGGCACGTGCAGCGTGATGTAGTCGCTCTTCTCGATGATCTCGTCCAGGCTCAGGGCGTGGGTCACCGACCGGGACAGCCGCCAGGCGTTGTCCACGGAGATGTAGGGGTCGTAGCCCAGCACGTCCATGCCCAGGGCCACGCCCGCGTTGGCTACCTGCAGGCCGATGGCGCCCAGGCCGATGACGCCCAGGGTCTTGCCCGCCAGCTCGGGGCCGACGAACTGCTTCTTGCCGGCCTCCACCTGCTTTTCAACGGTCTGCTCGCCGGGGGTCAGGCCCTTGCACCACTCGATGCCCTCCGCGATTTTGCGGCTGGCCAGCAGCAGGCCCGCCAGCACCAGCTCCTTGACGGCGTTGGCGTTGGCCCCGGGGGAGTTGAACACCACCACGCCGTGCTCGGCCATCTTGTCCAGCGGGATGTTGTTCACGCCCGCGCCCGCGCGGCCCACGCACAGCAGGTTTTCCTGGATGGCCATGTCGTGCATGCCGGCGCTGCGCACCATGATGGCGTCCGGGTTGTCCATCTCATAGGCGACGTTATATTCGGTGTCGGGCAGTATGCCGTGGTACACCGGCGAGATCGAATTCAGCTTTTGAATGTTGTACATATTATTTATGCTCCGTCTCAAAGTCTTTCATAAACGAAACCAGCGCCTGCACGCCCTCGATGGGCATGGCGTTGTAGATGCTGGCGCGAATGCCGCCCACCACGCGGTGGCCCTTCAGGTTCACCAGGTCGCGGGCCGCGGCGGCCTTGACGAATTCGGCGTCCAGCTCGGGGCTGGGGGTAGTAAAGGTGACGTTCATGCGGCTGCGAGATTCGGGCCGGGCGGTGGGGCGATAGAAGTCGCTGTCGTCCAGCAGGCCGTAGAGCAGCTTCGCCTTTTCGATGTTGACCTTCTCGATGGCCTCCACGCCGCCCTGCTTTTTCAGCCACTTCATGCACAGGCCCGCCATGTAGATGGCGTAGGTGGGCGGGGTGTTCAGCATGCTGCCCTTTTCGTCCATGATCTTCCAGTCCATGATCTTGGGGGTGATGGGCATGGCGCGGCCCAGCAGGTCGCGGCGCACGATCACGATGGTCAGGCCCGCGGGGCCCACGTTCTTCTGGGCGCCGGCGTAGATCACGCCGAAGCGGTTGACGTCATAGACCTCGCTGAGGATGTTGGAGGACATGTCCGCCACCAGGGGCACCTTGCCGGTCTCGGGGAGCTTCGGGTAGCGGGTGCCGTAGATGGTGTTGTTGGTGGTGATGTAGAAGTAATCCGCGTCGGGGTTGAACTTCGAGGCGTCCAGCTCGGGGATGTAGGCGTACTTGTCGTCCTTCGAGGACGCCACCACGTTCACCTTGCCGTACTTGCCCGCCTCGACCAGCGCGCCGTGGGCGAAGTTGCCGCTGTCCACGTAGTCCGCCGTGCCGCTGCCGGTCATCAGGTTCATGGGGATGGCCGCGAACTGGCCCGTCGCGCCGCCCTGGAGGAACAGCACCGCGTAGTCCTGGGATATGTGCATCAGGTCCCGCAGGGTGGCCTCTGTCTCGTCGAAGATGGCCTGGTATTGCTTGGAGCGGTGGCTCATCTCCATGACGTTCATGCCGGTGTCGCCGTAGCACAGCATCTCCCGCGCCGCCTGCTCCAGGACCTCCTGGGGCATCGTGGACGGACCGGGGGCAAAGTTATAAACGCGCTTCATGGTCATACAGTCCTTCCCGATTGGTTATTCCCGACCCTATGCCGGGTATCATTGTACTTTATTATAGTACCTCATTGTTGGGAATGAGGGAAAGAGGGGTTAAATAAAATCTGAATTGGGGCTTCAAAACATATCATCTTAACCCGGCCATGATATACTTAATCTGGAAATATTTTCGGGAGGTCCTGTTCTTGGCGAAAGCGCAGCGGGCATTCAAGGCCACGATGCTGGTCACCGGCGTCATCATATTCAGCAAGGTGTTCGGCTTCGTGCGGGACATGATACTGGCCAACTACTTCGGCACGGGCATGGCCAACGACGCCTATGTGTCGGCCTACAGCCTGTTCTACCTGCCGGTGCTGCTGTTCAATTCCTGCATCTCGGCCACGCTGATCCCCCTGTACGTCGAGGAGCGGGAGCAGCACAGCCTGAAGCACGCCAACCACTTCGCCAGCAACACGCTGAACCTGTTCGCGCTGGCGGCGTTGGCGATTTCGGCGCTGTTCTTCGTGCTGGCGCGGCCCCTGGTGCGGCTGATCTACGTGGGCTTCGAGCCGGCCAAGACGGACCTGACCGTGCAGCTGGTGCGCACGATGCTGCTGTCGCTTGTGTTCAACATCACCTCCATCGGCCTGGCGAGCCTGTTAAATGCGGCGGAGCAGTACATCGCCGCCCAGCTGACCGGCTTCCCGCTGAGCGCCTGCATCATACTGGCCTCGGTGCTGTTCTCGGAAAAGTACGGCATCGTCGCGGTGGGCTGGGGCGTGTTCGCCGCCAACATACTGCAGACGCTGATTCTCATCCCCTTCCTGCGGGGCTGGTTCCACTACACCCCGGTGCTGGACTTCTCGGACAGGCGCTTCCACCGGCTGCTGGCGCTGGCCGGGCCGGCGATGCTGTCCATGGGCATCAGCGAGCTGAACCACATGATCGACCACGCGCTGGCCTCCGGGCTGAACCCCGGGGACATCTCCTCGATGAGCTACGCCTACCGGCTGATCACGTTCCTGCTGGGCGTGCTGATGGTGCCGCTAACCACGGTGATGTTCTCGAAGATGAGCCGCATGGCCGCCGCGAAGGACAGGAAGGGCATGCTGGAGGTGCTGCGCCGCTGCGTGCTGGTGATCGCCCTGGTGGCGCTGCCCATCGTGGCCATCGCCGTGGTGATGCGCATCGACGTGATCAAGTTCGCCTACATGCGCGGGCGCTTCGACATGCACTCGGTGGAGGTCACCGCGGGCATACTGATGTGCTATGTGGTGGGCCTGCCCGCCTTCGGGCTGAGGGACTTTTTGAACCGGGTGTTCCACTCCCTCCAGGACACCACCACCCCCTTCCGGGTCTCCTGCGTGGTGGTGGGGATGAACATCGTGCTGAACCTGATACTGCGCATCTTCCTGGGGGCGAACGGCCTGGCGCTGGCCACCTCCATCGCCGGGGCCACCGGCATGGTGATCCTGCTGCTGGCGCTGAAAAAGCGCTTCGGCCACCTGGGCTTTTCGAGGATACTGCCCGACCTTGCGAAGATCATCGTCGCCGCGCTGGCCTGCGGGGCCCTGTGCCTGCTGCTGGACCGGACGCTGCCCATCGCCATGGGCACCGGGCGGGTGTTCGTGCGGCTGGCCGTCTGCGCCGGGGCGTCGCTGGTCGGCTACGCCGTCTTCTGCCTGGTGCTGCGGGTCAACACCTTTACCGAATTCGTGCGGGGAATCGTGAGCCGGAGGCGGTAATGAGAAATAATAAAAAAACATCTCCGTCATAGGGAGGTTCTTATGAACGACGAGGAACGCATCATCACCACCGGCTACCGCGAGGACGAGGACGACGCGGAGCTTTCGCTGCGCCCCCATTCGCTGGCGGAGTACTTTGGCCAGGACAAGCTGAAGCAGAGCCTGACCGTGTACATGCAGGCCGCCATCAGCCGCCACGAGCCGCTGGACCACATACTGCTCTACGGCCCGCCCGGACTGGGCAAGACCACGCTGGCGGGCATCATCGCGGCGGAGATGGGCCACAACATCCGCGTCACCAGCGGCCCGGCCATCGAGCGGGCGGGCGACCTGGCGTCGATACTGACGAACCTGAACGCCGGCGACGTGCTGTTTATCGACGAGATCCACCGCCTCAGCCACCAGGTGGAGGAGGTGCTCTACCCGGCCATGGAGGACTACGCCCTGGACATCATGATCGGCAAGGGGCCCTCCGCTCGGTCGATCCGGCTGGACCTGCCGAAGTTCACGCTGATCGGGGCCACCACCCGGGCGGGCATGCTGACGAGCCCCCTGCGGGACCGCTTCGGCATCACCTTCCGCCTGGAGCTCTACCAGCCGGAACAGCTGGCCGTGATCGTGCGGCGCTCGGCCCAGATCCTCAAGATCGAATGCGACCACGACGGCGCGCTGGAGATCGCCAGCCGCAGCCGGGGCACGCCCCGCATCGCCAACCGGCTGATCCGGCGGGTGCGGGACTTCGCCCAGGTGAAGGGCGACGGCAGGATCGACGTGGACATCGCCCGGGAGGCGCTGAACATGCTGGAGGTGGACGAGCTGGGCCTGGACCACGTGGACCGCACGATGCTGACCACGATGATGGAGAAGTTCGGCGGCGGGCCGGTGGGCCTGGACACCCTGGCCGCGAGCACCGGCGAGGACGCCAGCACCATCGAGGACGTGTACGAGCCCTACCTGCTGCAGCTGGGCTTTTTGATGCGCACCCCCCGCGGCCGCGTCTGCACCCAGGCCGCCTACGACCACATGGGGCTGCGGATGCCCAGGCCGGCGAACGCAGCCAGCGACGGACAGACGAGGATGGATATTTAGGTTTTAGGTTATAGGTTTTAGGTGTTAGGGAAGGTAGAAATCCTGAAGGTGCGGGCGCAGGTGCTGCGGACGATCCGCGCGTTCTTCGACGCGCGCGGGTTCGTGGAGGTGGAGACGCCGG
>JAFRJF010000088.1 GCA_017432405.1 Clostridia bacterium
ATGCCGATGCCGCCACAGACCAGCGCGTCCACCTGGGCTTCCTTCAAAAAACCCGCCAGCATCCCGTGACCGCTGCCGTTGGAATCCACGATCTGCGTTTTGATGATCTCGCCGTTCTCCACGTCGTACAGCTTGAACTGCTCCGTGTGGCCGAAGTGCTGAAATATCTCTCCGTTCTCATAGGTTGCCGCGATTCTCATTGTGTTCTCTCCTTTCAAGTCGACATGTTCCGTTCCCTGGTCCTCCAGCTGATAGCTGCCTCCGCCGATGCGCAGGATCTTTCCGTCCACCAGCGCCCCTGCCAGCTTGCTCCGGGCGCTCTCGTAGATGTTGGTGACGGTGGTGCGGGCCACACCCATATGCTCAGCACATTGCTCCTGTGTCAGCTTCTCCCGATCCATCAGCCGTATACACTCATATTCGTCGAGCGTCATTTCAATGACTCCTGCCTGCCCTTCATCCTGCGGCGCAAAGCTCCAATAATCCGGATAGCAGCGTATGCGTCGACATCTGGGTGTTCTGGCCATACCAAGTCCCTCTTTCTTGACATATGTCAGAAGTATAATAACACATTTGTTGACATATGTCAAACATAAAACTATTGTCATTTGATACTCTTCTCAATATTTCCACATTCAAGAATCTGTTCGATGTCTCACACATCATTATTATTGACTAACAATTTCTCCTATGTATATTATAGATAACTTGAAAACCCCAGATTGTCAAGGTGTGGCGGCTATTGTAATTATAAAAAAAACAGAGTATAATAACCGTATGAAAAACAGATGGCTGCGGGCGCTGGCCCTTCAAATCGCAGAGATGACGGCGGTCGGCCTGCTGACGGCGCTGGCGGAAGGCGCGGGCGCGCTGCCCCGCGCCCTGGCGCTGTGGGTCGCGACGCCCGTCGCAGGGCTGGCCACGGCCTGCAGGGCGGTACAACGGGGACTGAACAACTACCTGGCCTGGATCCCTCCCGCTGTATGCCTTTACCTGGCCAACTGGCTGGTCTGGGGCTACGCGCCCCCCGCGGGGCCCGCGCTGCTGACCGCGCTTACGTCGCTGGTGGGCGCGGCGGCGGGCCAGGTGCTCACACAGCGCGGCGAAAGCAATGGACGACACGCACAAAAAAGGAGGCGCTGATCCCATGGAAAAAGACCTGATACTGACCTGTGACACCGGCACCACCGGCTGCAAATGCACGCTGTTCAACGCCAGGGGCGAGGCGCTTTCGGCGGTGCGGCGAAGCTATTCCACCCAGTACCCCCACCCCAACTGGGCCGAGCAGGACCCGGACGCGATACTCGCCGCCATGCTGGACGGCATACGGGAGCTGCTGCAACAGATCGCCCCCCAGCGGATCGCCTGCGTGGGCCTGTCGGGCACGATGAACGGCTGCATCCCCGTGGACGAGAGCGGCAAGGCGCTGTACCCCAACATCATCCACTCCGACAGCCGCACCGAGGCGCAGGTTGCGCGCATCCTCGAGGCCGTGCCCTTCGAGGACTTCTACCGCCTGACCGGCAACCGGGCAGACACCCACTATACGCTGCCAAAGATCCTCTGGCTGAAGCAGCACGAGCCCCAGGTGTACCGCAGGGCCCGCTGGTTCATGAACATCAAGGACTACCTCTACGGCAGCCTGACGGGACGCATGGGCTACACCGACTATTCCGACGCCTCGCTGACCATCGCCCTGGACATCAACAAGCGCCAGTGGGCCGCGGACCTGCTGAAGGAGCTGGAGCTGGATGTGGGCAGGATGCCCGCGATCCTGAAGGGCCACGACGTGCGCGGCAAGATCACCCGGGACGTCTACCGCCAGTGCGGGCTGCTGCCCGGAACGCCGGTGGCCATCGGCGGCGGCGACGGGGCCTGCACCACCCGGGGCGCGGGGGTCAGCGAGCCCGGCAGCGCCTACTGCTACATCGGCTCCAGCGCCTGGGTGGCCCAGCTGCTGGACCATCCGCTGCTGGACGCCAAGGCCAGGATATTCAACTGGCTGGACATGGACGGCGAGGACTACCACGTCTGCGGCACGGTGCAGTGCGGCGCGGCAGCCTTCGACTGGGGCCTGAAAAACCTGCTGGGCGGCCATGGCCAGAGCGCCGAAATCTCCATCGTGGAGAACATGGCCCGGCAGATCGCACCCGGCGCGGAGGGCGTGCTGTTCCTGCCCACGCTGATGGGCTGGCGCACCCCCTATTGGGATGCGAACACCCGGGGCTGCCTGATGGGCTTTTCGCTGTACCACGACCAGCGCCACATCGCCCGGGCCATCTATGAGGGCATCGCCTTCGCGCTGAACAGCTGCGCCGAGGTCATGGCCGAATGCGACGCGCCGGTGCGCTCGCTGATGCTGACCGGCGGCGGCGCCAGCAGCGGCCTGTGGCCCGACATCATCGCCGCCGTATTCGGCTTGACCGCCCAGGTGCACCGCACCCCGGGCGAGACCACCTCGCTGGGCGCGGCCATCGCCGCAGGCGTGGGCGTGGGCATGTTCTCCAGCTACAGCGACGCCGCCGGCATGGTCTCCGCCCGCTCCACCCATCCGGTGAACCCCCAGTGGCAGCAGACCTACCAGAGGGTCTACGCCATCTGGTCCGACATCTACGGCCAGATCAAGCCGCTGAACGACAGGATCGCGGGCTTATAAGAAAGGAATCCATCCATGCAACACACCTCCGAAGAATTGCGCGCCTGGTTCAGGAATGTGCAGCCCCTGTGCGCCGAGCTGTTCAACGCCGCCCACGTGATGTGCGGCAACTACGACCTGGCGGAGTACGCCCTGCGCAGCGCCATACTGGATGTGTGGCTGCAAAACGCCGGGGGCGGCATGGGATTCCGGGAGCGCCTGCGCAGCGCCCTGCGCCGGGAGGCCTTCAGCGCGGCCCTG
>JAFRJF010000089.1 GCA_017432405.1 Clostridia bacterium
CGTTGCCCGAGCTATGGCTTTGGCGGTTTCCTGACCCATGCCATGTCGGGCGTTGGCATTACCGACGAAACGTCTCTCCGCTTCACAAAACGCCTCCAATACCTGCGGCTCCACGGGCGTGTTGGCGGTATAGTCCAGGTAAATCACATCTATCGCCCCTAAAACAGCAAAATCGCAGATATTATAGCATATATTTCCTATCTAATATATAGGTATTATTGTAAAACTTCCATCCATAATAATATGGAGAAGCTATTGCACGACATTCAAAATTTATATTGGACAGACAGAGTGGATGCAGTATCATATATTCTGAAAATGTCCAAGGAGGAATAACCATGAATCAAAAGACCATCTATCTTGCAGGCGGATGTTTCTGGGGCTGTCAAAAATACTTTGATCTTCTTCAAGGTGTTCTGGAAACCGAAGTTGGTTATGCCAATGGCCCCACAAAAAACCCAAGCTACGATGAGGTCAAGCATCATGCCGGACACGCAGAGACCGTGCGCATTGTCTATGACGCGGACACGCTGCCGCTTCAAAAGCTGTTGGACGCTTATTTCAAGGTGATAGACCCTAAAGTTCTGACATAGCCAATACATTGCCTCTGCGTCATAGGTTATTCCTATGACGCAGTATCTTTTTCACGTATTGGACAAATCCATTTCCCAGTGATACGATGGGTTTACAAAATTGAAAGGGGCATGTACGGTGAAACAAACGATATTTCAAAGCCCTGTAGCCGTGTGGCTGAGCATCTGTCGAATGTGAAAAGACACTTCGATCAAGACCGTCACAAATCCACAGAGACACATCATATTATTACAGGAGGTTATCCCATGAATATTCGTAAGCTGTTCGCCATCATTCTGGCCACTCTGCTGATTATTGCTTCCCTGTCCGCCCTGGCTGAAGAAATCCCCACACCCGAAGGCGACGACAATCACATCTCCATCGGCGCGACCGCCGTGCCCCATGAGGAGATCATCGAAGGCGTGGTCCGCGCCAAGCTGGAAGCCGCCGGATGGGAGGTCGAGGTCGTACCCTTTACCGACTACGTGCTGCCCAACACCTCTCTGGAGGATGGTGAGATCGACGCCAATTACTTCCAGACCTGGCGCTATCTGGTGGAGCAGAACGAAACCCGGGGGCTGCACCTGGTGGAGGTGCTGGGCATCCATCTGGAGCCGATGGGCCTGTATGGCGCGGCGTATTCCAGCATCGACGAGATCCCGGAAGGCGCGTCCATCGCAATCCCCAACGACGGCTCCAATGAATCGCGTGCCTTAAAGCTGCTGCACGACAACGGCATCATCACCTTGGGTGAGACCGACGACCTGTACGACTTGAGCAACATCTCCGAGAACCCCAAGGGCATCGAGTTTGTCGAACTGGCCGCCGAGCAGATTACTCACAGCCTGGAGGACGTAAACGCTGCCGTCATCAACGGAAACTACGCGCTGGAGGCCGGGTTGAACCCCGCCGAGGACGCGCTGGTCATTGAATCCGCCGATAGCGACGAGAGTTACAAGTACATCAACTACCTGGTCGTCAAGGCAGGCAACGAGGAAACCGCCAAGACCAAGGCTCTGATCGCCGCCTTTGCCAACCAGGACGTGGTGGATTTCATCAACGCCACATATCCCGGCTCGGTCATTCCCTCCGCGGATCTGGTAAAGTAACGACTTGAACTGAAGCTCACTGTTGGGCAGGGGACTTCCCCTGCCCTTTAGAGGTGTTATGATATGATTGAAATCAGGCATCTATGCAAGCGCTTCGGGGATTTGACCGTCCTGGATGACGTGAGTCTCACCGTTTGCGACGGGGAAATCTACGGCATCATCGGGCAGAGTGGCGCCGGTAAATCCACGCTGCTGCGCTGCATCAACGGTCTGGAGAGCTATCAGTCCGGCAGCATCACTGTAGATGGCCTGGAGGTCTCCGCCCTGAACAAACGAGAACTCCACGAACTGCAAAAACAGATGGGCATGATTTTCCAGAACTTCAACCTGCTCTCCCGGCTGAACGTGTTCGACAACGTTGCACTGCCCTTGCGCTTTTCGGGGCTGAACCCCAATAGCCCGGAAAACCGCAGGCGCATACTGGATTTAATCGAACTGGTCGGCCTCTCTGACAAGCTGAAGGCTAAGCCGAGGGAGCTGTCCGGCGGGCAGAAGCAGCGCGTACCCATCGCCCGGGCGCTGGTGCTGAATCCGCG
Source organism: Clostridia bacterium (assembly GCA_017432405.1). Next base: position 2,219 of record JAFRJF010000089.1, read on the forward strand.
GATACTGCTGTGCGACGAGGCAACCAGCGCCCTGGACCCGCGCATCACCCAGGGCATATTGGGCTTGTTGACGCAAATTCGGGACGAGCTGAACATCACTGTTGTGGTGGTCACCCATCAAATGGAGGTCGTCAAGCAGATCTGCGAGCGCGTTTCCTTCCTGAAGCACGGCAGAGTGATCCAGGAGGGGCGGCCCGAGGAGATGTTCGTCATGCCGAATGAGGACATCCGCACCTTCCTGGGAAAGGGCGAGGAAACCCTGCCCGCCACCGGCCGAAACATCCGCGTCTATTTCATGGAAAACGCCGAGGAGGTCCGGCTGATCTCAGCCATGGCCAGGGCGCTGGACGTAGATTTCTCAATCTGTCGCGCGGACATGGCGGATTTTCGGGGGCATATCATGGGTAGTCTGGTGCTGAATGTGCGGGAAAGCGACGCGGAGCGCGTGCTGGAATACCTGCGCAATACCGATGGCATCACAGAGGAGGTTATTGAGAATGTTTGACGTGCAGATGTGGCAAATGATATGGGCTGCTTTCGGGCAGACGGTCACGATGGTGCTGTGGTCAACGCTGTTTTCCGTGATATTGGGGCTGATCCCGGCGATACTGCTGACGTTGACCGCGCCCGACGGCTTGCGCCCCAACCGTCCCATCTATTCAACGCTCAGCTTTATCGTAAACGTATTTCGCTCGTTCCCTTTCATCATTCTCATGGTCCTGGTGATCCCGTTGACCCGGGCCATCGCCGGCAAGGCCATCGGTACCCGCGCCGCCATCGTGCCGCTGACCATCTCCGCCATACCTTTTGTGGCGCGGGTCATAGAATCCGCCTTCCGCGAGGTGGATCCCGGTCTGATTGAAGCCGCGCGCAGCTTCGGGGCCAGCGACGCGCAAATCTTTCGCAGGGTTTACCTGAAGGAGGCCTTCCCCGGCATCCTCTCGGGCGTGGTTCTGACGATGATCAGTTTGGTTGGTTACAGCGCCATGGGCGGAGCCATCGGCGCGGGCGGTCTGGGCGACGTAGCCATTCGCAAGGGGTATCAGGCCTATAAGATTGAGTATTTGGTTGCCACCAGCATTGTGCTGATCGTTTTCGTTCAAATCATTCAGAGCATCGGCAACCGGCTATACAATAAACTCAGTTAAGGAGCGCGTTTGTTTTATGGCAAAGAAAATCAACAAATACCTGGGCTTCGGCATCGCCACCCAATCCGTGCATACCGGCACGGATTACGACGTGGAAACCGGCGCGGTGCGTCGCCCGCTGCACATGGCCAACAGCTACAGGCTGCCGGACGACCTGTCCAGGGTCAACTATTCCTCTACCGACCTGTTGATGTACGCCCGCAATGGCAACGCCAACCAACACTGGTTGGAGGAGAAGATCGCGGCACTCCACAACGCGGACGACGCCATCGTGCTGGCCAGCGGCGTCGGGGCGCTGCACGCGCTGTTCTGGACGCTTCTTAAAACCGGTGACCGCGTGGTATACCCAAAGGTCAGCTATATGGCGGTCTACCGTATGTTCCACGAGCTGTTCAATAAAAAGTTCGGCGTGGAGACCGTCATGGTTGATATGACCGACCTGGATGCGGTCCGCAAGGCGATTACGCCCGGCACGCGGCTGGTGCACATCGAAACGCCGGACAACCCCACCGTGGGCGTGACGGACATCGCTGCCATCGCTCAAATCGCCCATGAAAACGGGGCGATCCTCTCCGTGGACAACACCTTTGCCTCCCCTCTGAACCAGCGGCCGCTCGAACTCGGCGCAGACTTCGTGGTGGAAGCGCTGACCAAGTTCATCAACGGTCACGGCGACGCCCAGGGCGGCGCGATCATCTCCAACGATCTTAAAACCATGGATCGCATCCGCTATGAGGCCCAGGTCAACGTCGGCTCGGTCATCAGCCCCTTCAATGCCTGGCAGATCTTCCGCGGCTCCGTCACCTTCCCGCTGCGCATGCGGCAGATCAACGAATCCACACAGAAGATTGCGGAGTGGCTGGAGGCCCGGGAAAACGTCACCTTCGTGTCCTATCCGGGTTTGCCCAGCCATCCGGGCCATATACTGGCAAAACGACAGATGAAGAACGGCTTTGGCGGTGTGATTTCCTTCGGGCTGGACGCTGACGACAAGACGGTGGAGCACTTCTGCGCGGCACTCAAGGTAATCACCTTTGCCGTGTCCCTGGGCCACGACGAGAGCCTGATCTTTCCCCAGCCCAGCTATGACGAGCGCATCCTGCTCTACCCGGAGCCGTTCCGCAAAGGCTTTATTCGCTTCAGCGTCGGACTGGAGGATGTCGAAGATATCATCGCTGATCTTGATCAGGGATTGAAGGCGGTCGGCCTATAAATACCCCGATCAGGTATTTGTTCACATTGCGTTCATAGTGATATAATATTCCTACTATATTGCTGTGTTATTGTTTCCCAGCGCAATAGAAAGGAGCGTGAGCGCTATGTTTCGCAGATACGGTCTACTCATACTTTTGCTCTTGTCCGCGCTGTTGCTGGCGGCCTGCGGGAGCAAGGCGGACGGAGCGCCGGAGCAGGCTCCGGAGGCTGCCGGCCTGACCATTGATGCCGCCGGGCTGACCGGCGCGCCCACCTTCATCGACGTGGAGCAGGACGGTACCGCCATGCAGCTCATCTCCCGAAAGGATGACGCCGGAAACGTCCGCCTGGCCTTCAACACCTGCCAGTCCTGCGGCGGTTCGCCCTACGCCTGGTTCGAGGACCTGGGCGACGGCAACCTGCAATGCCAGAACTGCGGGCTGACCTTCCCGCTGGATACCGTGGGCACCGAGAAGGCGACCGGTTGCAACCCCGTGACCATCACCGATTTCACCGTGGAGGGCGACACTGTGACCGTGCCCGAGGCGCTGCTGAAGGCAAACGTAGCGCGCTTCGCCAACTGGAAGAAATTTGACTGAGACCCATGAACGATAAGAAGGAAACGACCTGGCGGATCTCGGGCATGCACTGTCCCCACTGCGACGCGGCGATCCTGCGGGCGGTGCGCGGGCTGGACGGACTCGAGAATCCCCGGGCAGACTACAAAACCGGCACCCTGACCGTCCTGTGGAACGAGGCGGCGCTGCCGGAGGCCGCGCTCAAGGAGCGCATCGCCGAGGCGGGCTATACCCTGGCGGGGCGGAAGAAGTCGCTCCCCATTTGGCGTCGATGTCTCGCTCTGCTGGCAGTTCTCGCCGTGCTGGCGGCTCTTTACCTGCTGGTATCGCTGTCGCCGCTGCGGGGACTTCTGAGCCGCTTTCCCACCGCTAAGGCGGGCATGGGACTGGGCGCGCTGTTCGCGGTTGGGCTTTTGACCTCACTGCACTGCGTGGCCATGTGCGGCGGCATCAACCTGGCCCAGAGCGCGGCCTCCGCCCAGGCGGGGCGCAGGGTGAGCGCGGCGAACCTCCAGTACAACCTGGGGCGGTTGATCTCCTACACCGTCGTGGGCGGCATCGTAGGAGCCATCGGCTCGGTGTTCAGGCTGAGCAATGCCGCCCAGGCGGCGATCCAGCTGATCGCAGCGATCTTCATGGTGCTCATGGCGCTGAACCTTCTGGACATCGGAGGCCTGCGTAGCGTTGTACCCACGCTGCCCGTGAAGCTGAGGTCAAAGTTGATGGGCAAGGACAGCCACTCGTCCCTGTACATCGGCCTGCTGAACGGGCTGATGCCCTGCGGCCCCCTGCAGGCCATGCAGCTCTACGCGCTGTCCACCGGCAGCTGGCACATGGGTGCGCTTTCCATGTTTTGCTTCTGCCTGGGCACCGTGCCGCTGATGCTGGGCTTCGGCCTGGTCAGCGGAAAGCTGAACAAGCGTTTCGCAAGGCCCCTGCGCGTCGCCTCCGGCGTGCTGGTATTGCTGATGGGCATGACGATGCTCTCCAATGGATTGAACCTGGCCGGGATACAGCTGAGGCTTCCCGGAATCACAGCATCCGATGCCTCAGTAGCCATCGAAAATATCCAAGTCGTTGAATCCGAGCTGGACTGGAGAGGCTACCCGGACATCACCGTTCAGGCGGGCGTGCCGGTGCATTGGAACATCCACGCGGATGCGGAGAAGATCACCGGCTGCAACAACGAGATGGTTATACCCGCGCTGGGCCTGCGCGTGCCACTGTCGGAGGGGGACAACACCGTGGAATTTACCGTGGACGAACCCGGCGTCATCCCCTATACCTGCTGGATGGGAATGCTTCGGGGGTCGATCACCGCGGTGGAATAGGAGCTATGGTATGGAACAATACAATGTCACCGGCATGAGCTGCGCGGCTTGCAGTGCGCGGGTGGAGAAGGCCGTGAGCAAGGTGCCCGGCGTCACCGCCTGTTCAGTCAGCCTGCTGACCAATTCTATGGGTGTGGAAGGCACCGCCGCGCCCGGAGCTATCATCAAGGCCATTGAGGAAGCGGGCTATGGCGCGTCCCTCAAGCGGGCGGAAGCAGCCGCTTCACCCGCCTCAGCGGACGAGGAGGCTTTGAAGGACCGGGAGACCCCCATCCTCAAAAAGCGACTGATCGCCTCTGTGGTGCTGCTGACCCCCCTCTTGTACCTGTCCATGGGCCACATGATGTGGGGCTGGCCGCTGCCCGGATGGTTCGATGGCAACCACGTGGCCATGGGCCTGGTACAGCTCATACTGACGGGCGCGATCATGGTCATCAACCAGAAGTTCTTCGTCAGTGGCTTCAAGGCGCTCATCCACCGCGCGCCCAACATGGATACCCTCGTGGCGCTGGGCGCGTCGGCGGCGTTTTTGTGGAGCCTGTACGTGCTGTTCGCCATGACAAAGGCCGTGGTGAACGCCGATTCGGAGGCCGTCATGATGTACATGATGGACTTCTACTTTGAGTCCGCGGCCACGATACTGACCCTGATCACCGTGGGCAAGATGCTGGAGGCCCGCGCCAAGGGCCGCACCACCGACGCGCTGAAGGGTCTGATGAAGCTCGCCCCCAAGACCGCCGTGCTGGTGCGGGATGGCCAGGAGATCGAGGTGCCCATCAATCAGGTGAAGCACGGCGACGTGTTCGCGGTGCGCCCCGGCGAATCCATCCCCGTGGACGGTGTGGTGCTGGAGGGCGTCAGTGCGGTAAACGAGGCGGCACTGACCGGCGAATCCATCCCCGTGGACAAGGCCGCGGGCGACGGCGTGTCGGCGGCCACCATCAACCAGTCCGGCTATCTCAGGTGCGAAGCCACCCGCGTGGGCGAAGACACCACTCTTTCCCAGATCATCAAAATGGTTTCCGACGCCGCGGCCACCAAGGCCCCCATCGCCAAGATCGCGGACAAGGTTTCCGGCGTGTTCGTGCCGGTGGTCATCGGCATCTCCATACTCACCATCGTCGTGTGGCTGCTGGTGGGCCAGAGCATCGGCTACGCGCTGGCGCGCGGCATCTCCGTTCTGGTCATCTCCTGCCCCTGCGCGCTGGGCCTGGCGACCCCCGTGGCCATCATGGTGGGCAACGGCATGGGCGCGAAGAACGGCATACTGTTCAAGACCTCCGCGTCGCTGGAGGAGACGGGCCGGGTGCAGATCGTGGCGCTGGACAAGACCGGTACCATCACCCTGGGCGAGCCGAAGGTAACGGACGTGCTGCCCTCGGAATGGTACGACGAGGCGTCTCTGTTGAAGCTGGCGGCATCCATTGAGAAGCACAGCGAGCATCCGCTGGCGAAGGCGATCCTGGCACGGGCGGAGGAGAAGCACATCGCCACCGACGAGGTGAGCGACTTCACGGCTCTCCCCGGCAACGGCATCGCCGCGAAGCTGGGTGTAAAGTCGGTGCTGGGCGGCAGCGCGAAGTACATCGCGGGGCAGGTCGCCATCTCCGACGCGCTGTCCAGGCAGGTGGAGACCCTCTCCGGGCAGGGCAAGACCCCGCTGCTGTTCACCGAGGATGGCAGGCTGGCGGGCATCGTGGCCGTGTCAGACGTCATCAAGGAGGATTCGCCCCAAGCCGTCAGGGAGCTTCAAAACATGGGCATCCGCGTGGTCATGCTCACCGGCGACAATCCCCGCACCGCCAAGGCCATCGGCAGTCAGGCGGGCGTGGACGACGTGATCGCCGGCGTGCTGCCCGACGGCAAGGAGGCCGTGATCCGCGCCCTCTCTGAGAAGGGTAAGGTCGCCATGGTGGGCGACGGCATCAACGACGCCCCGGCGCTGACCCGCGCGGACATCGGCATCGCCATCGGCGCGGGCGCGGACGTGGCCGTGGACGCGGCGGACGTGGTTTTGATGAAGAGCCGCTTATCCGACGTCCCCGCCGCCATCCGCTTAAGCCGCGCCACGCTGCGCAACATCCATCAGAACCTGTTCTGGGCCTTCATCTACAACACCGTCGGCATCCCGCTGGCCGCGGGCTGCTTCATCAAGCTGTTCGGCTGGACGCTGAACCCCATGTTCGGCGCGGCGGCCATGAGCCTTTCCAGCTTCTCCGTGGTCTCCAACGCCCTGCGGCTCAACCTGTTCAAGCTGCGCGACGCCAGCCGCGACCGCAGGGCCAGGCCCGTGGACATCTCAGATGTGATCGAAAAGCTTAGCGTGCAGGAGGAAGCGCCCGCCCAGACCGCGGGCATCGAAATGAAGCTCGAGATCGAGGGCATGATGTGTGAGCACTGCGAAGCGCGAGTGAAGAAGGCGCTGGAGAAGCTGCCCGGCGTCTTGAGCGCCAGCGCGGATCATCGCGCAGGCGTTGCCACCCTGCGGGCGTCCCAGCCGTTGGATGCCGGCGTGTTGAAGCAGGCTGTCGAAGCGGAGGACTATGCCGTCAAGGCCGTATTATCCCTGTGAATCTACGAAAAGAAGTGTTTTTATGCGCAAGATCATGCTCGCCATGCTGCTTTTCCTATCGCTGGCCTTGGCCTTAGGCGCGCTTTCGGAAGAAACCCATCCATAATCTGTCTGCAGCCCTTTATAACATCCTGTTTACACTTCAATATTCTGGAGAAAGAGACTTCGCTCAATGAAACGAAGTCTCTTTTTTTTGCATTTAACAATACCTGTTGATTCTGGCTGCTTTTCTATCGACTCCCCGTTGAAGGGAGGCAATATGCATGACAGGATGCAAATTATGGGAGGTGAACCCCATGAAGCGAGTCATATGCCTCTACCGCGTTTCGACCATCGGGCAGGTGGATCACGACGACATCCCCATGCAGAAGCTGGCCTGCCGCGAGTACGCGGCGACCCACCCGGACTGGGAAATCGTCGATGAAATTTCCGAAAAAGGCGTCTCCGGCTACAAGGTCAGCACCAATGCACGTGACGCCATCGTGGAGATCAAGAAGCGGGCCATCACGCACCAGTTTGACGTGCTGCTCGTGTTCATGTTTGACCGTCTGGGCAGGCGCGACGACGAGACACCCTTTGTGGTGCAGTGGTTTGTGCAGCAGGGCATCGAGGTATGGAGCACCCGCGAAGGGGAACAACGCTTCGACACCCATGTAGACAAGCTGCTGAACTACATCCGGTTCTGGCAGGCTTCCGGCGAAAGCGAAAAGACTGCCATCCGCGTTCGCACCAAGCACTCGCAGATGATCCAGGAGGGGCAGTGGCGCGGCGGTCTGGTGCCTTATGGCTACCGGCTGGAATTCCAGGGTCGCACCAATAAGAAGAACAAGCCTGTCCGGGATCTGATGATCGACGAGGAGGAAGGCAAGGTCGTGAGGGAGATTTTCCATCTCCTGACCGAAGAGGGCTACGGCACGAACAGGGTCGCGCAGTACCTGAACGACCGGGGCATCAGAACCAAGCGCGGAACCACGCTGTGGCGCGGCACCAGCATCCGGGCGCTGATCGACAACCCGGTCTACATCGGTGTCCTGAAGTTCGGCGATGAACGTTCCGAGCCCTTTGAACATCTCCGGCTCATCGATGATGCCACCTATGAACGCTGCCTTCAGACCGTCAAGGCGCGTGCGTCGAAGACCTGCGGCGATGACCTTGTGGTGCCTCTCCGCACAGACGCCAGGGGGCTGCTCACCGGGATATTGTACTGCGGGGAGTGTGGCAATCGGATGTGCTACACCCACAACACCACAAAGCGCAAGCTGGCCGATGGGACGGTTCGCATCTATGAGCGCGACTTGTACCGCTGCTACCGAAAAATCTCATCGCGGCATACCTGCGCGGGGCAGAGCACCTATGACATGCAGCCCATCAACGACGCGGTCGAAATTCAGGTGAGGTGCTTCCTCGGCAAGCTGGCATCCAGGCCCAGAGAGGAGCTGCTTCAAATGGCCAGCGCCCGGAACACGGAGATGTACAAGGTCGCGCTGAAGCAGGCGGAGAAGGAATATGAAAACGCTCAGAAGCAGGTGACGGCCCTGGAAGAGGAAGCAGTCAAGGCACTGACCGGGGAGAGCGCGCTGGACTTGAGTGTCATCAACACCATGATCATCAAGCACCGCGCCAAGCAGGACGCGGCTGCCCAGACCATCGAGGAAGCCCGTGCCCGGATGGAGCAGGAACAGATGAGCCAGAAAGAGACGCAGGCCCAGATCGACGAGATGCTTTCCTGGGCGGGCTGCTACGACAAGGCCAACATCGAGACCCGCCACATGATCATTGCCCGGATCATCGAAAAGGTTGAGGTTCGGGCCAACCGAAAAATCCATATCAATTTCAGGATTTCGCTTGACCAGTTCCTCGGAAAAAGCGCCTGAGCCAGAAACTGAATCGCCTGTGGGGAAGGACAACCCCGCAGGCTTTTTTAATTGCCAGCGAACCGTTCACACCTACAACTGGCATTCCGCTCACATCTAACGCCCGAACCGTTCACATCTAATCCACCGAGCTGTTCACATCGACTGCCCGAATCGTTCACATCGACGCGATGTTGACAGAGGGAGTACTCCTTCCGTTCACATCAACAAAAACGAAGGAGTGTGCAGAGCAAAAATGCACACCCCCGAGCATAGACAAAATGAAGGAGAAGCCTTGATTTTCAGGGCTTCTCCCGTTTGGTCAGACTGTCCGAAAACGATCATAGATATCGGAGAAGTCAGCAGGAGGAGCCGGTTCGGAAGCAGAATCATCCGATACGCAACCAAGTGATGGATTTGGGGCAGGATTATCAGCCTTCTCCGAAAGTTGCTCAGTCTGTTCTTGTTTCTGCCTTGGAGCGGGCACATAGGGGATCAAACCTCTGCGGGCGGCCTCCTGCTGGAATTCCAGGGGCAAATCCCGGGCATCCACGATAAACCCGTCTACAGAAAGCATCCAGATGGCGGGGTTGTCCTCAACCAGTTCCTTTAGCAGCCATTCCGTATCCCAGGGAGACATCCGAACCAGCTTGCGAATCTCGGCGGCTTTGTTTCCGGCTGTAGAGGGGGCAATGCCAAAGGGGCGGCTCAGTTCATCGGCGGTCAGGTGAATCGGCATGGATTTGTCGAATATGAAATTGTTGGCCGCAATGGCATAGACGATCCCCGCGGCCCAGGTATTGCGCCTGCCCTTCAGCAAGGGAGACGGACGCTTGCGACACAGCTTTTCCAGCAGGCGCAGGCAGAGTACCCGGTATTCTTCATTCATGTACTTTTCACAGTATTCCTCTATCATCCCGGCGATCTCTTCATAGATTGGCTGCATCTGAACAGGAATTTTCATGCCGTCGCCCCC
>JAFRJF010000090.1 GCA_017432405.1 Clostridia bacterium
CAGCGGCAGCCGCTACGCCCCGGGTTCGACGATCACGCTGAAAGCCGACCGGACGCTCTGGGCACAGTGGGTCAAGGCCGAGGACAGTTGGTTCGTCATATACGACGCCAACGGCGGCACGAAGGCGCCCAAGCCGCAGATTGTCAAGCAGGGGAAGGACGCCACGCTGTCCAAAGAGCCTGCCAAGGCGGGAAAGATGATCTTCAAGGGCTGGACGACCAATCCGAAAGCGCCGAAGGTCGAATACAAGCCCGGAGATGTGCTGCCCTACGACAGCCGGAAGAACGTGGTGGTGCTCTACGCCGTGTGGAATCTGTCTCCCGTGCCGCAGCCGGTTCATGTCACCTTCGACGCCAACGGCCTGGCCAGTGCGGACCTGCCGGAGGACGTCTGGCTCGAACAGGGCGGCTGGCTGCAGCTCAGCGCCGCCTTCGCGCCCCTTGGCAGCGGCTATTCCTTCCTCGGATGGAGCGAGAAGAGCAGCTCGAAGGAGCCCGAATACCTGGCGGGCAGGTCGTACCCCTTTGACCGTAACACGAAGCTTTACGCCGTGTGGAAGAAGGTCGTCACGCCGGATTACACGCTGCTGGCCCGCATGACCGTGTCCCACTGCGACAGTAAGGCGCTTGAGATTGTGTGGACAAAGGTGCAGAGCGTTGAGGGCTACGATGTATTCTTCGCCAGGTGCGGCAGTAACTTCAAGCTGAAGCAGACGGTTTCCGCCAATACCCGCCATTTGCGCGTCTCCAGTTTGGACAAGCGGACGTGCTACAAGGCCTATGTGAAAGCCTGGAAGACGGTCAATGGTAAGAAGGTCTACATCGGCAAGGCCAGCCCTGAGGTACACGCTATCACCGGCGGGTACAACAGCAAATACTGCAACGCCCGATCGGTGAAGCTGGATAAGAGCAGCCTGACCATGGAGGCCGGCAACAGCAAGACGCTGAAAGCGACGGTCAAGAAGGTCAAGAGCAACAAGGAACTGCTGAACCACACAGCGAAGGTGCGCTACTACAGCAGCGACCCCAACGTCGCGGCAGTTGACGAGAACGGCAAGATTACTGCCGTGGAAGCAGGCAAGTGCAGGATATGGGCTATCGCCACCAACGGCGTGCGCGCGAGCGTCAGTGTGACGGTGAAGTGACGGAAAACTACGACGAGAAGAAATGGTTGACGGGAGACGGGTCGAAGCGCCCGTCTCCCGGATTTTTGGGATGGTCAACGATTGGAAAAACGGTAGGTTATCCGGGTCGGCGACAGTCACAGGATGGCGTCGACAATCATTGAAATACACTTTACACTTCCGTCCTATGCTAATCCCGAAAAAAGGTGTATAATGGCTCTGTGAGTATCCATTTGGGAGGATTTATGTTCGACAGCCTTTCTATCAATTCCACCGCGCTGCTGGCCGCGGCCGACAAGGCCTTCGTCTGGCAGGCGCACACCCGCGAGATCATCACCACCGCGCTTTTGAGCATGGTGCCCACCTTTGAGGGGCGCTATGCGGTGACCGTGGCCCTGGGCATGGGCATGCCGCCGGTGTTTTCCTATCTGCTGGCGCTGATCTGCTCAAGCATCCCCGTGCCGTTCATACTGCTGCTGCTCAGACCGGTGCTGGACTGGTTCTACACCCTGCCCATCAGGCCCGTGCAGAGCTTTGCCGCCTGGCTGGAGCGCCACGCGGCGAAGAAGCGGGCCTCGATGAACGAGAAAAACCGGAGGGGCATTCGCGGCAGGCTTTCCGCCGATACGGCGGAGCTGCTGGCGCTGTACATCTTCGTGGCCCTGCCCCTGCCGGGCACCGGCGTGTGGACCGGCAGCGCCATCGCCACGCTTTTTGGCATGCCCCGGGGCAAAGCGGCCCTGGCCATACTGCTGGGCAACGCCACCGCCTGCCTGATCACGACCCTGGCGACCACGGGCGTGCTGGCGGTCTTCTGATGAACCAAATGAGATTATCATAAAAGGAGGAATCCCCCATGCGCTTTGAGCTTTTGCATCCCGCCGATCAGCTCGTGATGATCATGAACCGCATCTACTACTACGGCATGACCACCACCTCCGGCGGCAATCTGTCCATCCGCGACGACAACGGCGACATCTGGATCACGCCCTCCGGCATCGACAAGGGCAACCTGACCCGCGCCGACATGTGCCAGGTCAAGCCCGACGGCACCGTCATCGGCCCCCACAAGCCCTCCGTCGAGCTGCCCTTCCACAGCGAGATCTACCGCCGCCGCCCGGACCTGAAGGGCATACTGCACGCCCATCCCCCGACGCTGGTGGCCTTCAGCCTGGCCCGCAAGATCCCGGACACCTCTCTGATCCCCAACGCCAGCGAGGTCTGCGGCAGGGTGACCTACGCCAAGTACGAGGTGCCCGGCAGCAAGAAGCTGGGCGAGTACATCGCCGCCGAGTTTGAAAAGGGCTACAACACGGTCATGATGGAGAACCACGGCGTGGTCATCGGCCACAAGGACCTGTTCAGCGCCTTCATGGCCTTCGAGACCCTGGACTTCTGCGGACGCCTGGAGATCGACGCCAAGAAGCTGGGCACGCCCCGAAACCTGACCGAGGAGCAGATCGACATCGACCGCAGCATCACCAGCCCGAACCTGGACGAATTCATCCCCGGCAGCCACAGCAGCGAAGAGAACGCCGGCCGCCGCGACCTGTGCGAGTTCATCCACCGCAGCTACGACCAGCGGCTGTTCACCTCCACCCAGGGCACCTTCGCCGTGCGCCTGTCCGACGGCAGCTTCCTGACCACCCCCTACAACAAGGACAGGAAGTACCTGGAGCCCGAGGACATCGTGCACATCAAGCACGGCATGCGCGAGGTGGGCAAGAAGCCCAGCCGCGCCGCCCGGCTGCTTCAGGAGATTTTCGACACCCATCCGGAGATCAACGCCGTAATCATCGCCCATCCCCCGGCCATCATGTCCTTCGCGGTGACGGACGCCGAGTTCGACAGCCGCCTGATCCCCGAAAGCTACATCAGCCTGCGGGACGTGGTGCGCCTGCCCTACGCCGCCAGCCGCCTGGACATCCAGGGCACCGCGAAGATCTTCGACAGCAAGCACCCGGTGGTCATCGTCAACAACCAGTGCGTGATCGTCACCGGCGCGAGCCTGCTGAACGCCTATGACCGGCTGGAGGTGCTGGAGTACAGCGCCGCGGCCATGATCGCCGCCAAGGACATCGGCGAGGTGGTGTACATCACCGACGACGAGGTCAAGGCCATCGAAGAGGCGTTCCATCTGAACTAAGAAAACGACGGTTATTCGCATGCAGCCCGCACCATTTGGCGCGGGCTGCATGTGACTGACCACAAGCAGGAAACAAAAATATGCATAAGAATTACCGGAAGACCCTGCGGGCCTGTTACCTGGGCTTCATCACCCAGGCCATCGCGGCGAACTTCGTGCCGCTGCTGTTTTTGACCTTTCACACCGGCTACGGCATCCCGCTGGGGCAGATCGCGCTGATCCCCACCACGTTTTTCCTGACCCAGCTGGTGGTTGACGTGCTCTGCGCCCGGTTCGTGGACGCCATCGGCTACCGCAGGGCCATCGTGGCCTCGGAGGTCGCCTCGGCGCTGGGGCTGATCGCGCTGGCCTTCGTGCCGGACCTTTGCCCGAACCCCTTCATCGGCATCCTTTGCTGCGTGGTGGTCTACGCCATCGGCAGCGGGCTGATCGAGGTGCTGTGCAGCCCCATCGTCGAGGCCTGTCCCTTCGACAACAAGGAGTCGGTGATGAGCCTGCTGCACTCGTTCTACTGCTGGGGCTCCGTGGGCACGATACTGCTCTCCACGCTGTTCTTCGCCGCCTTCGGCACCGGGCGCTGGCGGGTGCTGGCCTGCCTGTGGGCGCTGATTCCCCTCTACAACATCTATAACTTCGCAACCTGCCCCATCGAGCACCTGGTGGAGGAGGGCAAGGGCATGTCCATGCGCCAGCTGTTCGCCGCGCCGCTGTTCTGGGTGGCCACGCTGCTGATGGTGTGCTCCGGGGCCTCCGAGCTCTCCATGGCCCAGTGGGCCTCCGCCTTCGCGGAGTCCGCCCTGGGGCTGAGCAAGACCCTGGGCGACCTGCTGGGGCCCTGCCTGTTCGCCATTACCATGGGCATCAGCCGGGTGATCTACGGCAGGTTCGGCGACAGGCTGGACCTGACGAAGGCCATGCTGGGCTCCGGCGCGCTGTGCCTGGGCTGCTACCTGCTTGCCTCCCTCTCCGCCAGCCCCGCGGTGGGGCTGGCGGGCTGCGTGATGTGCGGCTTCTCGGTGGGCATCATGTGGCCGGGCACCCTCAGCATCTCGTCCAGGAGCATGCCCCTGGGCGGCACCGCCATGTTCGCGCTGCTGGCCATGGCCGGCGATCTTGGCGGGGCCTTCGGCCCGGGCCTGGTGGGCTGGGCCACGCAAAACGCCGGCGACAACCTGCGCGCCGGCATGCTGGTGGGCTGCGCCTTCCCGGTGCTGCTGATCGTGGGGCTGGTGACCATGCGGAGGATGACAAGGCGGTAAATTCTGATTTGTCAGGGAGACGTCAAGGGGATAGGCAATAGGGAATAGGGAATAGGCAATAGGAAAAGCCGCGCAGGGAACGTTGCATCGAAGACAAAGGTAACGTTCCCGCGAAGAAAGAGAAGCCCAGAATCCCTCAAAAGCCTGAAACGGCAACGCAGACGCCGCTCTGAAGGAATAACTACATGTCGCTGCTGAGACGCGTAGTTAATCCCTTGGGACGACACGCACGATATCGATATGTACGCGGCAGCCGCCATTCCTATTGCCTATTCCCTATTGCCTATTGCCTTGACGTCTCCCCGACAAATCAGAAGTTGTCCACCCACACACCCGTCGTCGAAACAGCAACGGGGCTGCTTCCCTTTCGGGAAGCAGCCCCTGTGTTATCCCTTGCGAAGCAGAAGCCTGTCGATTACTGGGCAGCCTTCCACTCGGCGTACTGGGCCTCGACCTCAGCGATGATGTCGGGCATGCCGGCATCGGCCAGAGCGGCCTTCAGCGCCTCGATGCCCTGAGCGGCATCGTCGGGATCGACCTGGCCGCACATCAGCGGATTGGCCAGCTCGGTGACAACCGCGTCAACCGCCGCGATCTGGTCAGCCACGTTGTCCTTGACAAAGCGGAAGCCCAGGGAAGCGGTGGGGATGGCGTCGTCCGCGTAGGACTGCAGCAGCTCGTTCTTCTGGGGATCCTCGCCCTCGGTGACGTACTGGAGCTTGGTGTTGCCCACGGTCCAGGCGCCGCCGTGCACGCCGTACCAGTTCTGGTCGGTCAGCTTGACGGTGTTCTCGTCGACCTTCTCGTAGTTCACGCCCTCAGCGCCGAACAGCATCAGGTTGACCAGGGTGGCGTCGCTGTGCATCAGGTTCAGGTACTTCATAGCGGCCTCGGGATTCTGGCAGGTCACCGGAATGCCGAACATGGAGCCGCCCGCATGGGTGGTCACGACGTACTTGGGCTGCATGGTGATCTCAACGCACTCGAACTCGGCGGTAGCGTTGGCCTGGTACATCTCGACGGCCTTGATGCCGTTGCCCTTCAGGGGCTGGGAGAAGGCCAGGAAGTCGCCGCGGCCGAAGGTGCCGTTGTAGTCGAAGGAGGTCAGGGCAGCGTCGGGATCGATGTAGCCCTTCTGGCCCCAGTCGTACATCAGGCGGATGTGCTCCTCCTGCTCGGGGGTCTCGAAGATGCTGTACACGGTCTCGTCAAATTTGCCGTCCTCGCCCTGCGCCATCTTCATGGCGACGGAGTTGTTGATCATGCCGGCCCAGTCGGGGCACCAGGGCTCGTCGGCCCAGCGGCCGTTCTGGCCGTCCATCAGGTAGGGATACTTGTCGGGATGGAGCTCCTTGTACTTGGCCAGCCAGGGCTCCAGGTCCGCGGTGGTCTTGATGGAAGGATCGTCAGCGGTGACGTCCCAGCCGATCTCGGCAGCAGCGGTCTTGTTGATGATGAAGCCTTCCGGCACGCACAGCTCCTTGTTGGTGGGGATGCCGTACAGCACGCCGTTCACCTTGACGCCGTCCAGGAAGGTCTGGGGCAGGGTTTCCTTGATGCCCTGGCCATACTGCTCCAGCAGGTCGTCCAGGGGCATCAGCAGGCCGCCGGAAACCTCGACGCCGTAGCCTTCCCAGTCAGCGGTGAAGATGAGGTCCATCTTCTCGCCGGACTGCAGGGCGTTGATGGCCTTGTCGTTCCAGTCGCCCCAGCCAATGATATGATAGCTGACCTTCGCGCCGATCAGGGGCTCAATGTAAGCATTGACAGCCTCTTCAACGCCCGCGCGGACAGCCTCGTTGTCGCCGTTGCCCACCCAGTAGATGTCCAGGGTGTAGGGCTCCTCGGCCACAGCCACAGTCAGCAGCGACAGGACCATCGCCACAGCCAGAAGCAAAGTAACCAGTTTACGCATGTGTTTTCCCTCCTTGGTTGTTCTATTTCGAGGGCTGCGTACGCCCTTGAAATCAAATTGGATTGGGTCCGGGTCCCGATCGTCTTAGCCCTTCACGGCGCCGACGGTCAGGCCCTTGACGAAGTACTTCTGGAAGAAGGGGTAGGCCAGTATGATCGGGCCCACCGTGACCACCGCCATGGCCATGCGGAAGGTCTCCGCCGGCAGGTTCGCCACGTTCACGCCGCCCATTCGGCTGGCGTTTTCCTTGATGAACCTCAGGTTGTTCATGGTCTGGTAGATCGTGTATTGCAGGTTGTAGTACTGGGCGCTGTCGTTGATCAGCAGGCAGTTGCGGAAGTCGTTCCACACGCCGATGGCGCTGAACAGGGCCACCGTCGCGAAACCCGGCAGGGCCAGCGGGGCCACGATCTGCAGAAGGGTGCGCCACTCGCCGCAGCCGTCGATGCGGGCGGATTCGATGATCGCCTCGGGCACCGAGGATTGATAGAAGGTCCGCATGATGATGACCCAGTAGGCCGAGAACGACATGGGCAGGAAAAGCGCCCACACCGTGTCCTTCAGGCCCAGCACCGAACGGGTCATGTTGTAATAGCTGACCATGCCGCCGCCGAACAGCATCGTAAAGAACGAGAAGAACGTGAAGAACTTCTTGTACTTGAAGTCCGGGCGGCTCAGCGCATAGGCGTACAGGCCCACGGTGACCACCGAGATCACCGTGCCCGCCAGGGTGGCGATGATCGTGTTCCTGTAGGCGGTCATGATGATCGAGCCGCCCTTGAACAGGTAGCTGTAAGCGGTGGTGGAGAACTCCAGCGGCCACAGCCGGTAGCCGTGGGTGGTCAGCGCCACCTCGCTGGTGAACGAGGAGACCAGTATGATCCACAGCGGGAAGATGGTCAGGATGCAGGCCACGATCAGCAGGATGTTGAAGGCCAGGTTCGCGCCACGGGAGATCTGGTTCTTCGCCGCGCTGTGGCGCGCTGACTCCTTTTCCGCCCTCTTGAGCTTCTTAACGTCGACAGCAGTCATCTTTCGCTTCCTCCCTTCATCAGAACAGCGCCATCTCGGGATGGGACTTGCGCACGATGCCGTTGGTCAGCAGGATCAGCACGAAGCCGACCACCGACTGGAAGAAGGCGCCCGCGCCGGCGTAGCCGAAGGAGTTGCGCAGGTTGCCCTTCTTCAGCATGTCGTACACGTAGGTGTCGATGGTGCTGGTCACCTGGCGCAGCGTGCCGGAGCCGTTGGGCAGGGAGTAGAACATGTCGAAGTCGCCGTTGAAGATGCGGCCCACCGCCAGGATCTGCAGCATCACGATGACGGGCATCAGCTGGGGCAGGGTGATGTACTTGAACTGCTGCCACTTGGTGGCGCCGTCGATGGCGCCCGCCTCGTACAGCTGCTCGTCAAAGCCGGTCAGCGTGGCCAGGTAGATGATGGAGCCCTGGCCGGTGTACTTCCACACGTTGGCGATCAGGAAGATCCAGGGCCAGTACTGCTTCTGGCTGTAGAACTTGATGGCGTCCTTGCCCATCATGGCGTTGATCTGGTTGAAGAAGCCGTTGGCCGCGATCATCGCGTACAGCGCGTACATGACCACGATCCAGCTGACGAAGTAGGGCATGAACAGTATGGTGTGGTAGACCTTCGCGGTGCGGCGGTTGCGCATCTCGTTGATCAGCACCGCCAGGCCCACCTGCAGCACCACGCCGACCACCATGAACAGCAGGTTGTAGCCCACGGTGTTGCGAATCAGCATCGGCGCGTCCTTGAGCAGGTAGGTGAAGTTGTTCAGGCCGTTCCACTCGGACTTCACAAGGCTGTTCAGGAAGATGTTCTTGAAGAAGGAGTCCGCCGTGGGCACCGTCATCTGGTACTTCTTGAACGCCAGTACGATGCCGGGCATCGGCAGATAGCAGAACGCCAGCAGGAACAGCGCCCCGGGCAGAACCATCGCGAGGTACGCGCCCTGCCGCTTGCCGGAATCCGCCAGCGTCTTCTGTTTCGGGCTCTTATTGCTCATTTGGTTATCCCGCCTTTCCTCGAACCCTCTGTTCGCCCCGAAAGCGCAGCCGCCCCTTTTGTGTGAGAGTTGCTGCACAGCTTCGGCAAAACGCAATCAGAAGATTACATAACACTGCATATTATAATACAATAGCCGGGACAAAAAGTCAATACATCGTTTTCGTTAATTATAACTTTTTCATAATTTTTTGGCATTTCCGCACAGATTGGGGGGAAATACTACCTCAGTTGTGCGGTATTTTAAAATCAGCCAAGGGCCTGGGCGTCGTACACCGGACCACGTCCTCCATATTTTTATAATAGAAAGCGACGCAATAGTTCTCCGGATCATCTATCCCTTCAATGGCGAGCTGCAGCCGTGCATCGCTCAAAAGCTGCGCCTGCATCGCCTTGTTATCGGCTTCGTCTGCGATCAGCGAGATCAGTGAGGCTTCGTCTGCGTCTTCGGGGATCATCAAAACGTCCTGAAAGACCAGTCCCCGCATTACGTCGATCGCATCTTTTCCATAGCTCTTAAACCCTGTCAGTTCAGCCTTGCCCGTCGCAGGATGCCAGACGACGGTAACGCCGCCCACAGCGGATGTCGCGGCCATACCCGGGAATTCTGTCGGCAGGAAATAGAAGGCATTCTGTATTTCAGTGAAGGCGACCGTCCCGTCTTCATTCCTTGCGATACTGGATACAAGCAGCGGAAGACTCTCCCCCTCCCCGCGGATTACCGGACGCGCGCAAGGGTACAGCGCCGTGGCAGAGCTTCCGTCATCTGCGACATCCATCTGTCCGACAGCCTCAAAGATCAACCATTGTCTGCCGTTGGCGAAGGATATCTCGGGCCGGCCATCCGATTCAACGATGGAATTGTCAATGTTCATGTTCGCGAGCTCCGCGTCGCTGCTCACCCGTCGAAGCAGGATGTAATAGCCTTTCGCAATCCGCTCTCCATTTTGGGGCTCGACCCGCAGCGTTATGTCCCTGCCTGACAGCGCGTTCCCATCGGCCAACACCTCGTCCATGAACAGTGGGCTGAACTCCGGTTGCGTCATGGACATGCCCGGTATGACAGAAATATCCTCTTCCGCGCCCACAGCCATCATTCCCGGTTCCAGGCTCACCGTCTCGCCCAAATCGATCTCACATCCATCAAAGCAGCGGTATTCCAGCTCCTGCCCTATGCCGTAAATGCAGGCCCGGAAGCTGAGTCGACGGACTTGAGCCCGGTCGGACTTTGCAGGCTGAACCGACACGTACCGGCGCGCCGACGCCTTCGCCTGCAGGGTCAGGCTGATCCCCTTCTCCACGCGCCATGGATTCTTGTTCAGGAAATAGGAGCGCACCCGGTTGTTTCTGATCTGCACCGTCTTGTTCACCGTTTGTCCGATAACCGCGCGACGCCCATCCAGCAGGCAATGGCCCAGTTCTATCTGCCTCGGAACATCGGATTGGTTATCGAAGCCCAGCAGCAGTACAACCTCACTGTCAACCACATACAATCCCTGGAGCGACACCTCACAGCCCTCATCAGAAAACAGTACCTTCGCAGTATCTTCCCCGATCCCGCCGATCTGACTGCCCGCCTCAACCAGCGCTCGCGGCGGCAGCCTGTCGGAATCTTCGGCGAAGCAATCCAGGGCGACGTTCATCTCGGCCTCGATCGGAAGCACGTTCAGTTCCCGCACCTTTCCGTCCTCCATCTCCGCTACGGCCATCTGGTAGGATACCTCGTTCAGTGAGACATCCGGCATGAACCTGGCGATATCACGATGCGTCAAAAAGATATTCACCGCTCGTCTCTCTCCGGGAGCTATCACAGCCATCTCATCGGTACGCCGACTCCCGTCCTCCATCGCCACGTTGTACGCATCGACAGGCAGGCCGTTCGCCTTCACGTTCTCCACCATAAAGAAAAGGTCCCTGTCGCCCCCGTTCGTCAGCACCACGTTGATCAGCACCCTGGCGTTCACTGCATTCTCAGCGGGCCTCAGGAATACCCGGGTCTCGATGGTGGTGCCGTCCTCATCTGAAGCGATTAACGACACCGGCAAATCCTCGATATCCTCCACCGCGCTCATCGCCGCGCCCTCTTCATGGAAGATCGCGTCAAGGGAAATCCCTGGCTTCGTCGAAAAGGTGATGTAATTCCTCTGTGAGCCCCCCTTCCGGAATGCAATCAGCGTTCCGGAGATTTCCAGAAGTGACCCTCCGGCTTCGCCCTTCTCAAACAGCTGCGCGTCCAGCGGGATGACGACCGGTATCAAAGGCTGCGAGCATCTCACTCGCCGCCAAGCAGTATTAATTCCAACCTTCATAACAAATGCTGTTCACTCAGTTAATATAAGTGATAAGGCATATAACCAGTGTCAGTTTACTGAAGGCTGTCGGACTTCTTATCTTTCAGAAACCGTCCTTCAAAAGCAGAAACCGTCCTTCAAAAGCAGAAGCCGGAAGGTTTACGTGCTGCCGGGCTTCTGACTGCTGAACAATGAACAAGTGGGAGGAACCAGCCTCAAGGGCCGTCCTCGCCAGGGTCAATTCACCTTCCGTCCGGCAAAATAGACGGTTTCCGGCTTGTTGTGGCTAAAGCCCTCATGCTCCGCCGTGAGCAGGTCGGTCCCGAATACCAGGAAGTCCGCATCCTTGCCGGCCTCGATGGAGCCCTTCGTCTTTTCAATGCCGAGCTGCTTTGCGCCGTTAATCGTATATCCCAGCAGCATCTCTTCAATTCCCATTCTCTCATCTTCAGGCGGGAATATATAATCGACCATCTCCATCTCGGGCGCCTTCGACTTTTTGGTAATTTTGCGCGTCATTCCGATTTCCATGCCAAGATAGGGGTTCCAGGCTGAAAAATCCGCGTATACAATCGTGTCGCTGGACCAGGCCACCAGGGCGCCGCTGTCCCAGACCGATTTGCAGCGATACAGCAATTTACCGCGTTCCTCGCCAGGATGCTTCCGGATATAATCCGCTATAAAATCCAGCGCGCCCTGTTTGCCCTCGCAGGTAATCACTTCCCCAAATCCCGTTACGCCGATCAGATCGTATCCGGCCCCCATGGTTACATGGACATGGCTGTCG
>JAFRJF010000091.1 GCA_017432405.1 Clostridia bacterium
ATGAGATTCATTGTTCTTATAATTTTATGAATTAATTTTTTTATAATTTTGAGCGAAGCGACCCATTACTCTCTCACTTAATCACGACTTTTCGTCCATTCAGGATATACACACCCTTCGTGGTCGGCTTGCCTTGCAGCTTGCGGCCGTCAACAGTGTACCAACTATCGTCGTTCAACGTTCCACGTTTCATGTTCAACGTATCTACTCCGGTCAGGTTGCCGTCGAAGACAATCTCCAGCTTGTGGGCACTCTGCTGCTGGCTCGGAATCTGCAGCCATGCCTTGTTGGGGCCTATCTCGATGGCGTTCTTCACATAGACGAAGGCCTTGCCGTTGAGGGCGTAGTTGGTCTGGTTCTCGGTGCTGGCGGCGATGGTGGTGCCGGTCAGGGTGCCCTGGAACTCGGGTGCTACGGTCAGGGCGAGGTCGGGTTCGTTGCAGGGGATGAGGAGGATGACCTTCGTCTCATCGCTGTTGTTATAGACGAGCATTGGGGTATTGCTTGGCATGGCGTCGCACTTCTGGCTCAGCACAGCTTGCGTGTCGTTGACGCTGCTGATGGTGTAAAGCTCGGCTGCCTCGTCCTCTACGCGCAGGGGCTCGTCCGTGTAGTAGGTGATGAACTCCTTGGCGGCCACCGTTACCTCGTAGCCCTGGAAGAGCTGGAAGGTGTTGGAGAGGGCGGTCTCGCCGTCGTAGTCGCTACCGTCGGCTGCCACTGCCTTCACGGCGTAGAGGCCGGGGGCGAAGTCGAAGTCGAAGAGCATGACGCCGTCGCCGATGGGCTGCAGTGTCTGCTCGTTGAGCTTATAGATGAGGCAGAAGTAGTCCTGATTCAGTGTGAGGGCTTTCTGCTCGATGGCGTCGTTGACGGTGAAGAGTGCGGGCACGGCAGCCATCTCCATGTCGGCGGGGATGAACTTGTTGCCGTCTTTCTTCACGCGGTAGCGGGGCTGATCCTGGGTGCCGTCGCCTACCTGTGCGGTCATCTGCACGCTCATGTCGCGCACCAGCTCGTACTCGGCCGTCACGTCGTAGGTCGGCATGGCGAACGTGGCCTCGGTGAAGGTGGCGCCTTCCTCAGCGGCGTTGGTGGTCACCTCGATGGCGGGCTCGGCGGCGGCAGGGGCAGTGCCGAAGACCTCAATCTTATTAACGCCGTTTGAGCCTAAACTCACTGATTTGCTATTATCGGTGAAGACCTCCGCTGCATAGAGATATACCGAGGGGCTCTCTCCCTCAACGGTGTAGCCAGTCACTGCGATGCCGTATCCGGTGTAGAACTTGCAACTGGTGATGGTGTAGCCATTGGTGCCAGCCACGGTCAGCAGCGATGCTGAACCAGCATACCATCCTTCCGTGTCGCCGTCGTTATTAACCGTGTTACTGAAGGTGACGGTGACCTTGTCGTCGAAGGTCTTGCTCCCGCTCGTGAAGGACGGGTCATCTGAGTTCTCAATCGTTAAGAGCAGCGTCTCGTCTGCCCACGCTCCGCCGACTGCCGTCAGTAGCAGTGCGAGCGTCATTATATATCTTGATATTGTTTTCATATATTGTATTTCTTTATGTTGTTTATACCTTTTATATTATATATACGTGCACGAGGGTTACTGGTTCACCGTACCGCCGTTGTTGGTCACAGTACCTGCCACGGCCTTGCCACCGGTGCCGACGCTACTCCTGATATTACTGCCAGTGTCAGTTCCATTGGCACCTTGTTTGGTTGTCAGCGTTCCGCCGGTCAAGGTCGCATTACCACCTATGGCTGCGCCTCCGGCTCCTCCATGAACGGAATAACCACCTCTGTCATCCTGAATGTTGCCACCGTTACCGCCTGTGGCTGCCACTGCGCCGTCTGTGATGGTCACATCGCCGCTGATGGCAGCACCACCAGCGCCTCCATTAGTCACATTCATAGCATAGCCAATACAGTTACCGCCGTTGCCGCCGTTGGCTGTGAGGCTTCCGCCGTTTACGGTGACTGAGCCATTGATAGCTGCACCACCGCTCGCTCCTGTTTTTTCAGAGTCCGTCATGTCTTGACCTTTACCGCCTGTAGCTGTCAATGTGCCGCTGGTCAGTATCAGTGTTCCTGTGCTGCCGGCAACGGTGGAAGCGGTGCTGCCACTTGTGCCGTTGACTACCATCGCGCCATTGCCCTGAATGGTGAGCGTTGCGCCGCTGGCAAGGCTGATGCCCTTGTTCAGGGTGAGTGTCTCGCCGTCGGTCAGCGTGAGTGTCACGTTGCCGCTCACGGTGATGGCGTCGCTGTAGGTCAGTCCGCCTGCGGGCACGGCGAAGGTGCCTGCCGTCCATGCGGTGGTGGTGTTGTCAAGCGGTGTGGCGGGAGCCTCCTC
The DNA here is from genome assembly GCA_017432405.1 of Clostridia bacterium. Next base: position 2,360 of record JAFRJF010000091.1, read on the forward strand.
CTTCTTCTTCACCTCCACCTTGCGGAACTTGTAGCCTTCCTTGGCGGTCATCTTCACCTCGCTGCCCATCTTCACGCCCTGGAGCTTGCCGTCGGTGACGGTGGCGGCTGTGCCGCCTACGGTGACGGTGGCCTTGCCGGCCTCGATGGTGTTGGCGTTGGCGGCGTTGAAGGTGATGTCGAACTTGTTGCTGAGCACCTGGACGGTGAGGCAGGCGGGCTCGGTGTTGTCGAAGGTGTTGTCGAGCGTGGCGGCTTCACCCTGGGGGGCGTCGGCGCCCTGGATGTAGTACCATACGTAGACATCTGCTCCGTCGTCAGCGATGTTCTTGGCTGTGGGCACTGTGGCGCTGAAGTCGGTGAGTGCGGGGGCCTGGGTGGCTGAGGTGCCGATGGCGTACATCAGCGTGCCCTGCGTGACGTCGGTGCTCTCTCCGGCGAAGGCCACGATGCCGGTGCCCTCGGCGATGAGCGATGCGTCGGTGCCGGCGATGACGCCTTCAGCGGCTTCGGGCAGCTGGGTCTTCACTTCGGGCTCGGTGCCCGTGGTGGCGAATGCGGCTGCCTTGGCGTAGATGGGTGTCAGCACGACGTCGCTGCCGGGCATCGAGAAGGTGCCGGACTTGGTTGCAGCGGTCCAGGCGACGGTGATGGGGGTTTCGGCGGTGCCGAAGGTGAATTTAATCACATCGGCTGCTATATTGCAACCGCTCAGCGTGACGCTGGTGGTGGGCTCACCGCTCCACTTGTATGACCATGTCGAGCTGTTGTAAGTCCAGCCAGCAACATTGAGTTCGTCGTCAGTCGTGATTGCGACGCTGGCGAAGGGCTTGCCATTGCTGGTGAAGGTGATGGCGTCGTTGGCACCGGCCTGCAGGGCCAGCGGCTCGCCGCTACCTGTACTTTCATACGCTTTGGCATTGCCGCTGCAGGTGATGGTGATGTCGCCCACGGTGTGTGTGGTTACGCTTTCAGCCCATCCTTTCCAGGTCTGGCTGTCCCAATAGACAGAGTTGGGGTCTGTGGTTGCCCATGCGCCCGTGACTGCCGTGAGTAGCAGCGCGAGCGTCATTATATATCTTGATATTGTTTTCATATATTGTATTTCTTTATGTTGTTTATACCTTTTATATTATATACGCGCGAGAGGGGCACAGGGGGACTGTCCCCGTGTGTCACATGGCTTAATCATGGTCTTGATAGCCGAGATAATCACTGCATCCATATGTCGCACCATCAATAATGGCATCACTGATCTTGACACGCTTTTTATCCGCCACGTTAGCAATAATCGTTCCGCCACAATCTTGCAAACTATTGTTCATATCATGACAAACCTTCCCGCTATAAATCCCAGAAGTGCCTATGCTCAAGCAAGCTGGAGCATCACCGCTTTCAATAAATTGCTGCCATGTAGTGCCGGGAGCTACAGTATAATTCCCATCAGCATAATTAGGACTCTCTCCTCCAACACGTTTAACAGTGAATGAGACAGAAGAAGCAACTGCCGCCTTCTTCTCCGCCTTCACGCCGATGACTTTCTTCGTGCCGGTGTAGGTGACGGTGACGGTCTGGCCCTTCGTCACGTCGGTGGCGGGGCTGGCGGTCCACTCAGGCTCGGCGGGAGGCTCGGGGTTGACGCCGTCGGCGAAGGTGACGGCGTAGGTGGGCGCGGCGGCGATGGTGACGGTGAGGGCGTTGGCGTTCATGTCGCCATCGCTGTAGGTGGCGGTGGCGTCATCGACGCCCTCGTCAGTGCCCACGGGGTAGTACCACACGTTGAGGGTCGCGGCCTGGGTGAAGCCCTCGGCGGTGGGCAGCTGGTCGGTCCAGCCATCAGCGTCGTAGGCGGGTGCGGTGGCTTCGGTGCTGACGAAGTACATCAGCTTATTGGCGCCGGTGAGCTTCGTGGCGTCCACCTTCACCAGCGGGTCGTCGGTAGTGGCGCGCGCGTCAGCGTCGGCAGCGGTCACTGCGCCCTCAGCCACGGTGGCCTGCGGGTAGTACTCGGGCTCCAGTGTCACGTTGCC
>JAFRJF010000092.1 GCA_017432405.1 Clostridia bacterium
AGATGGCCACGTTGCCGGAGCCGGAGATGACCACGGTCTGGCCCTTGAAGCTCTTTCCGGCGGCGTTCAGCATTTCCTCGGTGAAGTAGCACAGGCCGTAGCCGGTGGCCTGGGTGCGCACCAGGCTGCCGCCATAGGAGAGGCCCTTGCCGGTCAGCACGCCCTCATACAGGCCGGTGATGCGCTTGTACTGGCCGTACAGGTAGCCGATCTCACGGGCGCCCACGCCGATGTCGCCGGCGGGCACGTCGGTATCCGCGCCGACGTACTTATACAGCTCGGTCATGAAGCTCTGGCAGAAGCGCATGACCTCCATGTCGCTCTTGCCCTTGGGATCGAAGTCGCTGCCGCCCTTGCCGCCGCCGATGGGCAGGCCGGTCAGGCTGTTCTTCAGCGTCTGCTCGAAGGCCAGGAACTTCACGGTGTCCTCGGTCACCGAGGGATGCAGCCTCAGGCCGCCCTTGTAGGGGCCGATGGCGCTGTTGCCCTGCACGCGGTAGCCGCGGTTCACATGCACATTGCCCTTGTCGTCCACCCACGGCACGCGGAACTTGATCACGCGCTCCTGCTCCACGAACAGCTCCAGCACGCCGGCCTTCACGTATTCCGGATGCTTCTCGACCACGGGCTCGATGGATTCCAGAACGCTCTTCACAGTGATCAGGAACTGCTTGTCGTTCGGATTGCGCTTTTCGACGCGGCTCATCAGATCGATCAGGTATGCATTCTTCAACGCCATTTTGTCGTCCCCCTTAACGATGGTATGAATTGTCTGGCAAACAGACGGGATTTCCGGTCCTTTCGACCGCATGGGTATATTATAATGGTAAAGCGCTGAATTTGCAATATTATTCTATGTTAAATTGCAAATTCAAATGTGACAAGCCTGAGACACCGCCATGCTTTGCATATAAATGAATTTATTTGTTCATAAAAATTCAACTTGCGTTTATCTATCAGGTGGAGTATACTCTTTACCATATTGAAACATCAAGGGGGATCGGCCATGAACCGCGTCACGATACCGCAGGGCTACACGCCGCCGCTGAACACCTTCGACACCCAGCTGGCCATCGAATTCATCAAGCACAACTTCCAGCAGGAGCTGGCCTACGCGCTGAATCTGCGCCGGGTATCCGCGCCGCTGTTCGTGGGTCGGGATTCCGGCCTGAACGACAACCTGAACGGCGTGGAGCGGCCCGTCAGCTTCGACGTGCCCGCCGTGGGGGCTGACGGCGAGGTGGTGCACTCGCTGGCCAAGTGGAAGCGCCTGGCCCTGAAGCGCTACGACTTCCACGTGGGCCGCGGCCTGTACACCGACATGAACGCCATCCGCCGGGACGAGGAGCTGGACAACATCCACTCCATCTACGTGGACCAGTGGGACTGGGAGAAGGTCATCACCCGCGAGGACCGCAACCTGGACTATCTGAAGCGCACCGCCCAGGAGATCGTGCACTGCGTGGTGGACGTCTGCGACCGCCTGCGCCGGGAATTTCCCAGCATCCACGTCAAGCTGAACCGGGACATGGCCTGCGTCACCACCCAGGAGCTGGAGGACATGTATCCCGACCTGCCCGAGGCCAAGGACCGGGAGGACGCCTTCCTGCGGAAGCACGGCACCGCGCTGATCATGCAGATCGGCGGCAGGCTGAAGTCCGGCAAGCCCCACGACGGCCGCGCCCCCGACTACGACGACTGGGCGCTGAACGGCGATATCCTGTTCTGGAACGAGCTGCTTGGCCGCGCCTTCGAGATCTCCAGCATGGGCATTCGCGTGGACGCCGAATCGCTGGACCGCCAGCTGACCCTGGCCGGATGCGACGATCGGCGCAGCCTGCCCTTCCATAAAATGCTGTTGAACGACGAGCTGCCCCTGACCATCGGCGGTGGCATCGGCCAGAGCCGCCTGTGCATGCTGATGATGGGCGTGGCCCACATCGGCGAGGTGCAGAGCAGCCTCTGGGACGACGAAACCAACCGCGTGTGCACGGAACGGGGCATATTATTGCTGTAAATTCTGAAAAGCGGTATTATTCGGCTCCCTCCTGAATATCCTATTGTCTGTAAACCAATAATTCAGGAGGACAAGCCCATGAAAAAGGTACTTTTGCTGATGACGGCGCTGGTGCTGCTGGCCCTGGCGCTGGCGGCCTGCGAGGGCAGGACGACCACCACCACGACCACCGCCACCGAAGCCCCGGTCCAGACCACCGCCGAGCCCTCGCCCACACAGCAGCCCGGCCTGGATGACGCGGCCAAGGACGTCGGCGACGCGGCGAAGGACGCGGGCGACGCCCTCGGCAACGCCGTGGACGACGCCGTGGATACCCCGGCTGAAAACGCCGCCAACTAAAGAAATACCGCCCCCGTCAGGCATACCGCCTGACGGGGGCGCATCATTATCGCTTGGGTCGATCGATCAGCCGTGGGCCCACTTATAGGCCTTGTTGATGCAGGCCTGGTGATTGGGGTTGACCTTTCCGCTGCCGTGGGTCTTGCTGTTCACCATGTGCAGGCAGAACTGGCCGTCGTAACCGTTATTATTGATGGTCTGCTGTCCATGGGGCATGGTGTTGACGGAGCAGGCCACGTACTGGTTGTTGGCCATGAGGATCACCGCATGGCATACCCAGGAGAACTTGCCCCCCGCGATCTTCTTCAGCTTCGCGGTATCGGCCTTCGTGGCGGGCTCCACGTCGGCATGGTTGGTGCCGCCCATGCGCTTGATGCGCAGCTTGATGCCGGTGGTTATATCATACAGATAGGCATAGCCGCCCCGCTTCAGCACGTTCTTGCCGGTCTTGTACCAATCCAGCTTCACGACCTTGGACTTCCAGGAGGGCTTGCCGGTTTCGGTTCCCGTCCCGGGATCGGTGGTGCTGCTGCCGGAATCATCTCCGGTGTCGTCGCCAGTATCGTCGCCGCCGGAGGACGGCTCGGGAACCTTTGTCCTGGAAACGCAGGATTTCAGCGCGTAGGCCTTCACCTTGTTCTTGATGTTCTGAATGTGGTAAAAATTGCCCTTCGCGCCGATGACGTAAACCTTGGTATTGCGGGCAACCTTGACCTTCTTCGAGGACTTGGATGCTTTTTGGTAGACATAGGTATCCTTGTTGATATACCCGATATAGCGGGTGGCTGCAAAGCCGCTCGTGACACAGGGCAGTGTGACCAGCAGGACCAGTATAGCCAGCAGAACCTTTCTGATATGTTTCATATAATATACTCCCTCGTTTATTTATTCATTATCTGAATCTATTGTATTACAAAAATATGGATAGTAAAAGCTTATTCTCTCAATAGAGCCAGTATCGTTACAAAATTGTCTGATTTGGCAGGAACTTTTAACACATTTCCGGTCATTTTTTTCAAACCCGTCGCCCGGCACGGTACAATTTATGATACAATGGCGCCAAACGATACAGAGGAGGCGCCGCCATGGCCCGTCAGCTCAGTCCATCCCAGCGCATGGAGCAGTGCCTGTTGACCGACATGCGCAAGCCCATCTGGCGGCCCTTCATGCGCTCGATACGGGACTACCGGCTGCTGTCGCCGGGGGACAGGGTCGCCGTGTGCATCTCCGGCGGAAAGGATTCCATGCTGCTGGCCGTGCTGATGCGGCTTCTGCAGAAGCACAGCGAGACGCCCTTCGAAGCCGTCTACCTGATCATGGATCCCGGCTACAGCCCGGAAAACCGGCGGCAGGTGGAGGAAAACGCCCGGCGGCTGGAGATCCCCTACACGCTGTTTGAGAGCGATGTGTTCGAGGTGGCCAACGCCCAGGACGAGCACCCCTGCTTCCTGTGCGCGCGGATGCGGCGGGGCTGCCTGTACGGCAGGGCCCGGGCGCTGGGCTGCAACAAGATCGCCCTTGGCCACCACTACGACGACGTAATCGAGACCACGCTGATGGCCATGCTCTACGGCGGGCAGATCCAGGCCATGCCGCCCATGCTGAAGGCGAAGAACTTCCCCGGCATGGCGCTGATCCGCCCGCTGTACCGGGTCCGCGAGGCGGACATACTGGCCTGGCGGGACGCCTTCGGCCTGGAATTTTTGCGCTGCGCCTGCCGCCTGAGCGAGAGCGCCGCGCTGGACGAGACCGCCTCGAAGCGCCGGGAGATCAAGCGCCTGATCGCCGACCTCCACCGAACCAACCCCAAGGTGGAGCAGAACATCTTCAACAGCATCCATCGCGTCCAGCTGGACACGATGGTGGGCTGGAAGCAGCGTGGAGAGACGCACAGCTTTTTGGAGCAGTTTGACAACTACTGATTTGTCGGGGAGACGTCAAGGCAATAGGCAATAGGGAATAGGCAATAGGAATGGCGGCTGCCGCACCCCAAAGCCTTCCCCTTCAGGGGCATCGAGCGCCCGGAAAACAGTCCAGTGGACTGTTTTCAGCGAGATGGGGCCGGTAGGCCCGCGGAAGGTGGCCCGCGTAGCGGGTCGGATGAGGTCGGTCCCCCCGCGGTAA
>JAFRJF010000093.1 GCA_017432405.1 Clostridia bacterium
GCAAGCCTGCGGAACTTCGCCTTGCCATAACGAAAAGTCCGCTCGTATGAATGTCCAGATCCTGATTGAGTTTAGTATAATACTGTTCCCGCTTTACATTGTAAAAGATCCTTCGCTCCGCTCAGGATGACGCCGATACGCCTGTCATCCTGAGCGAAGCGAAGGATCTTTTCCACATCTTATTTGTAAACAGTATCACATATACATGCAGGGACATCGTTGCGGTGCCCGCCCCCGGCTGCGCCGGGTTCCAACTGCCGCCGCGCGCACTTGCGCGTTGTTGCAGACTGGATTTGGCGGGCAGTGCAACGCCGCCCCTGTGCTTGCCCGCACTCTATCAACCTGTCATTCGATCCCCATGATCCGATTGCTGTTTTCCCACAGCCGCTCGGCCAGCGCCTCGGGTGCTTCGCCCCGCAGTTCGGCCACCTTTTCAAACGTGTGCACGATGAACGCGGGCTCGTTGCGCCTGCCGCGCAGCGGCACCGGGGCCATGTAGGGGCAGTCCGTCTCGATCAGCAGCCGGTCGGCGGGCGTCTTTTGCGCCACCTCGCTCAGCTTCGGCGCGTTTTTGAACGTCACCGCGCCGGAAAGGGAGATGTACAGCCCCAGATCCAGGTAGATCTTCGCGCTCTCCCAGCTGCCGGTGTAGCAGTGCATGATGCCCGAGGGCATGCGGCCCGCCGACGCGCGCGCGCGCAGCATGTCCAGGCAATCGCCGTGGGCCTCCCGGATGTGCAGCTGCACGGGTATGCCGCGCTCAAAGGCCATGTCCAGCTGGATGTCAAAGACCTCCCGCTGGATCTCCCTCGGCGACAGGTCGTAGTGGTAGTCCAGCCCGATCTCCCCCAGCAGGCGGCACTTCGGCCCCTCCAGGTATTCAAGGACCGTGGCCTCGGCGGCTTCATCCCAGCCGGAGGCGTTGTGGGGGTGTACGCCGACGGCGCCGAACAGGAAGTCGTGTGCCCGGACGACGGCGAACACCTTTTCCTCGTTGCCCACGCCGACCTGCTTCCCGCCCGCGTCCTCCGGGCCGTCGCAGATGGGCTCGCGGGGGTCGGCCACCACCAGGGCGCGCGCCACCCCCGCCGCGCGGAAGCGCTCGATGACCTCGGCGCGATCCCCGTCAAAGCGGGGGTCGGCGATGTGGCAATGGGTGTCGAACAGCCTTATCGCCATGGCCTAACGCCCCAGCATGGCCGCGCCGATGATGCCCGCGTCGTTGGTCAGCTTCGCCAGCTCCACCCGGGCAAAGGGCATCGTCTTGAAGAACACCAGGCCCGGCAGCTTCGCGTTCACCGCGTCCAGCAGGAACTGGCCCGCGTGGGACACGCCGCCGCCCAGGGCGATGACCTCCGGATCGTACAGGTTGATGAGGTTCACAAGGCCCACGCACAGATGGTAGACATAGCGGTCAAACAGCGCCGCGCAGTCCGGGTCCCCGGCCTTCGCCAGATCGATCACGTGCTTGGCGGTGATGGCCTGAACGTCGCCGTTCACGGCCTTCATGAGCGCCGTCTCCGGGTTTTTCGCGCACAGCTTGCGGCCCTCGCGGATCAGCGCCGTGGCGCTGGCATAGCGCTCCCAGCAGCCGCGCGCGCCACAGGTGCATAGCTCACCGTCCACCACGGTGATCATGTGGCCGATCTCCGTCGCCACGCCGTGGCTGCCGGAGAACACCTTGCCGCCCAGCACCACGCCGCCGCCGACGCCGGTGCCCAGCGTGACGAACACGCTGCTCTCGCACCCGGCGGAGACGCCCGCCACGGACTCCGCCAGCCCCGCCACGGTGGCGTCGTTGTCCGCGAACACGGGCCGGTCGGTGTACTTCGCCATCTCGTCGATCAGCGGCACGTCGTGCCAGGCCAGGTTGGTGCAGAACGGCACGCGCCCGGTGCGCTGGTCCATGATGCCGGGAAGCCCGATGCCGATGGCCTTGATCTCGTCCATGCGGTGGCCACTCTTTTCGGTCACGGCGATGGCGAGCTTCGCCATGTCCCGGATGACGGCCTCATAGCCGCGCTCCGGGTCGGTGGGGCAGCTGTCCTTCAACAGTATGTTTCCGTTCTCATCCACGACGCCGGCCTTGATGCCGGTGCCGCCCAGATCGATGCCGATGTAGAGCATTATAATAGCCTCCTTCGTCTTTCATTACGTCTATTCAAGAGTTGAGATTTTAGAGTTTAGAGTTGAGATAAAGACAGCGGCTGACGCGCCATTCAATCTAAACTCTTAACTCTAAACTCTTAACTCTCAGCCTTATTCCTCAATCGAGTGTTGGAACCGCGCCATGTGGCGGCGGGTCAGCTCGTTGGCGGCGTTGTAGCCCATCTGCTTGAGGCGCTGGTTGCGCGCCGCGACCTCCAGCACCACGGCCAGGTTGCGCCCGGGGTGGATGGGCAGCAACAGGCTGGGCACCTTCACGCCCAGTATTTCGATGTAATTGTCCGTCAGGCCCAGGCGGTCGTACTCCTTGTCGGCCTGCCAGAGCTCCAGATGGATCACCAGGTCGATGTGCTTGCTGCGCATGATCGCGCCCGCGCCGTACATCGTGGATACGTCGATGATGCCCACGCCGCGGATCTCCATGAAGTGGCGCACCAGCTCCGGCGCCTCGCCGATCAGCCGGTTGTCCTCCACCCGGCGGATGTCCACCACGTCGTCCGCCACCAGCTGGTGGCCCCGCTTGACCAGCTCCAGCGCCGCCTCGCTCTTGCCCACGCCGCTGTTGCCGGTGATCAGCAGGCCCGCGCCGAACACGTTCACCAGCACGCCGTGGCGGGTCTCCCGGGGGGCCAGCCGGTCGCGCAGGAAGGCGATCAGGTCCAGCTCGAACTGGGTGGTCTCCTTGTTGGTGGAATAGATGGGGATCTTGCGGGCCATGCCCATCACCAGCATCTCGTCAAAGCAGGGATAGCCCCGGCAGATGATGATGCAGGGCAGGGGATAGTTGAAGTACTTCTGCAGCCGCTCCCGCCGGGTCAGCTCGTCCAGCTGGGACAGGTAGGTCATCTCCACCTTCCCCAGCAGCTGGGGCCGCTCGTAGGGGAAGAAATCCCAGTAGTTGGCAAACTGCATGCCGGGGCGGTTGGTGTTGCTGACCTCGATGTTCAGCGTCTTGGCGTCGGTGGCCATCACCCGGGTCAGGCCCAGGGTTTTGACAAAATCAGCTTCGGAAACCATTGCGATTCCTCATTTCTCTTTCCTAATTATTTATCGCGCCAATCCTTCCCTCTGCGATGTACTGCTCGATCACCTGCGCCACGCCGTCCTCGGTGTTGGGCGGGGCGACGAGGGGGGTGCAGGCCAGGGCCTGGGGGCAGGCGTTGGCCATGGCGTAGCCCGCGCCGGCGTACTTTAGCATGGGCACGTCGTTCTGGCCGTCGCCGAAGGCCATCACCTCGTCGGGCTGAAGGCCCAGGTGTCGGGCGAGGGTGGCCAGCGAGCGGCCCTTGTCCACGCCCTCCGGGGCGATCTCCAGGAAGTGGGGCTTCGATTTCAGGTAGCAGGCGCCGTGGGGGAAGGCCTCGCGCAGGGCAGCCTGTATGCGGTCCGCGCCCTCGGGGGTGTCGATGACCAGCATCTTCTGCATGTCCGAAGGATTCTGCTCGAGCCATTTGGCCATCGGCATGCCCACCGGCGTGGCGGGCACGTTGATCTGGCGGGCATAGGCCCGGGTGCAGTCGCGTATTTCGCTGCAATAATAGCCCTTGCCGGGGTAGAGCTGGATGTAATAGCCCATGGCCTCCGCAAGCTTTACGATGCCCAGCGCCGTCTCATAGGGAATGCGCGGGGCGAACAGCGTCTCGTCGGTGCGGTGGTCGTAGATCATCGCGCCGTTGTACAGCAGCATCGGCGCGTTCACGCCGATCGTTTCTGCAAAGGGCAGCATGGCCTCCAGCATTCGTCCGCTGGACAGCGAAATGCCGCAGCCCAGGGCCATGGCGGCGTCCAGCGCCCGCCTTGTGCGCGTCGTCAGCCCCGCCGAGGCGTCCAGCAGCGTGTCGTCCAGGTCGGTGGCGATCAGTCGTATCATGGCAGTTCTTACCTTTCATAAATATCCATCCTCTATTGTAGCGCATTTTGGAGGCGGATGCAATGGGGAAATTCTGATTTGTCGCGCTGTTTTCGACTGGACGGCGAATACAGAAATGCCGTTGACGGATGTGTTTGAACGTGCTACAATGTCATCAGCCAAAGGGATGGTTGGTGTCGATGTGAAAAAAATATGCGAACTAAAGACTGAAGTATTCGAAAAGGAATATGGTGAATTGAATACAAGCGAAGTCATTATAACAGATGAACGAGTGCAGCATATTCAAGAGCATCATCCGGCGGATTATGGCTTGTTTGAAAAGTACGGCAAGAAGACTATTGAAGCTCCGGATATTATCATCCGTGACATCAAGAATGAGAGCACTGCATTTCTTGTGCTTAAGTTGGATGAGATCAACTTGAATACGATTGTCAGATTGTCTGTTGCCAATACGGATAGTCCTGAACACAGAAATTCGGTCATGACTTTCTATCGTATTCGGACCAAAAATCTTGAAAAGCTCATGGCTAGACATAAAGTGCTTTACAAAAGGCAAGAAGAGTGATATAATTCAGATGGAGGGGAGCTCGAAGTAGAGATTGTGCTGCTACGCACCCTTGTGGTTAAAAGAAATGCGGGAGGGGGCACACCCGCCGAGTAACCTCCAACGGTTACAAAAGCAGGCCATCGTTTTCGGTGGCCTATTATTATATCGCCTTTGGGCGTTTTTTTAATGATAACGCCTCGCCTCCCTCTGCCAATTCACCATTTGCTTTCTGAATTCAAAAATGGTAGAATCATACTGGAGGATGAGGCCATATGATCGATCGTGTTCACGCGGGGCGGTTTGACATCGGCGTGCTATACGAGGACAACCACCTGCTGGTCGTGGTGAAGCCGCCGAACCTGCCGGTTCAGGCGGATTCCTCGGGGGACGACGACCTTCTGAGCATAATGAAGGGTTATATTGGAAATAAATATCAAAAGCCCGGGAACGTCTACCTGGGGCTGGTGCACCGGCTGGATCGGCCTGTGGGCGGGGTGATGGTGCTGGCCCGCACGTCCAAGGCGGCGGCGCGGCTGTCGGCGGCCTTCGCGGCCCACGAGCAGGACAAGCGCTATCTTGCGGTGCTGCAGGGAACCATGACCGGGGAGCGGACGCTGGAGGACGCGCTGGCCAAGGACCCTCGCACGGGCATGGTGCGGGTGGTCGCCCCGGAGGCCCCGGGGGCCCGGCTGGCCCGGCTGCGCACCCGGCCGCTGGCGGCGCGGGAGGGGTTGACCCTTTCCGAGGTGACGTTGTACACCGGCCGCGCCCACCAGATCCGCGTGCAGCACGCCCACGCCGGCTTCCCGCTCTGGGGCGATGCCCGCTACGGCGGGGGCAGGCCCGGCCAGCAGATCGCGCTGTGGGCGGCGTCACTGGCGCTGGAGCATCCCACCCGGCACGAGACCCTGCGCTTTTCCGCCCCGCCGCCCGGGGACGGGGCGTGGCGGGCATTCGACGGGGACATACGGAACTGGTTTGAGGAGATCGAAACATGAAGAAGGAACGGGGCTGGCGCTGGGCGGTCATATTCGCGACCTGCACGCTGGCGGTGCCCATGGTGGCGGCGCTGATGGGCTATTACGGCGGGGCGATCCCCACGCTGGAGCAGGCGAAGCCCGGCCTGGTGACCGGCGCGCTGCTGGGCGTGGCCCATCTGCTGCTGCGGCCCGTGCTGCGGTTCGTGTCCGCGCCCCTGGGCTGTTTGACCCTGGGGCTGTTCGGCCTGGTCATCGACGTGGGGCTGCTGTACGGCTGCGATACCCTGGTGGACGGCTTCGAGGTGCCGGGGCTGCTGTATGCGGTGGTGACGGCGGTGGTCATCAACCTGATCTGCGCCGTGGCGGCGGGTCGGAAGTAAAAAGTTAGTATGAACTAATTTGTTCATGTTCAGTCAACAATCCTTGCCTATAATTCATTTGACATCCGATGAAAGCGGTGTATAATATAGTAGGATTGGTGTGACGGGCGTCGGGCCCGTTGCGGAAAGGAACATACAAATGGCGACAAAGAAGACGAGCATTGGCGGCCAGGCGCTGATCGAGGGCATCATGATGCGGGGCCCGAAGGTCACGGCCATGGCGGTGCGCAATGTCAATACCAAGCAGATCACCCTGGAGGAGTATCCCACCAAGGGGCAGGACCGGGCGGCGTTCTTCAAGCTGCCCTTCATCCGGGGCATATTCAACATGATCGACTCGCTGTCCTTCGGCTACAAGTGCCTGATGCGCTCGGCGGAGCTGTCCGGCATCGAGGACGAGGAGGACGGGGCGAAGAAGGAGCCCTCGACCTGGGACAAGATCTTCGAGAAGCTGATGATGCCCATCGCCACGGTGCTGGCCGTGGTGCTGGCGCTGGGGCTGTTCGTGTGGCTGCCGGAGCAGCTGTGGAAGTGGCTGACCAATGCCGCGCCCGCGGTGGCCCAGAACTACTACCTGCGGGCCTGCTTTGCGGGCGTGATGCGCATCGTGCTGTTTGTGGGCTACGTGTGGGCGACCTCGCTGATGAAGGACATCCGCCGCACCTACATGTACCACGGGGCCGAGCACAAGACCATATTCTGCTACGAAAAGGGCCTGCCCCTGACGGTGGAGAACGTGCGGCCCCAGTGCCGCTTCCATCCCCGCTGCGGCACGTCGTTCATGGTGCTGATGCTGATCGTGGGCATCATCGTGTCCATGTTCATCCGCATCGACAACGTACTTCTGAGGACGGCGGTGAAGCTGCTGACCTTCCCCATCGTGGTGGGCGTGGGCTACGAGCTGATCAAGCTGGCGAGCCGGGCCGACAACCTGTTCACCCGCATCATCTCCGCCCCGGGCAAGTGGCTGCAGCACATCACCACCCGCGAGCCCGACGACAGCATGATCGAATGCGCCATCGCCGCGATGGAAAAGGTCATCCCGGACGACGGGAGCGATACGTGGTGAAATTCTGAGGTATATCATGTTCAAGCTCTTCAAGCGTCCTTCGGGGGCGCGGGAAATCAAGACGGATACCGGCAGCGTGAGATCCAGGCTGATCTTCCTGCCGGTGCTTGCTTTGGCGCTGACGCTGGTGCTGGAGCTGTGCAACCGGGGGCTCTCGGTGGCGCGGCTGTTCCAATTCATCGTGCAGCGGCCCGGCTACTTCCTGTACAACGCGCTGATCGTGCTGACCACGCTGGTGTTTTCCGAGCTGTTCAAGCGGCGGCGGGCGGTGCTGGCCACCACGGCCATACTGTGGGTGGTGCTGGGCATCGTGCAGTACATCGTCATCAAGGACCGCACCCAGCCCTTCTGCTCGGTGGACATACTGATGATCAAGGACGCCTTCTCGTTGATCACCATCTACTACACCTGGCCCCAGATCATACTGATGTTCGCCACCGGCTTCGCGGCGATACTGCTGGTGATCGCGCTGTTCAGCCGCATGAAGCGCCGGGAGCGCGTCAACCTGCCCAGGGCGCTGGCGGTGTTCGTGGGCTTCGTGCTGCTGACGGCGATGGTGGCGGCGCTGGGCGTCCGGGCGGGGGCATTCCCGCGCCACTTCGAAAGCCTGGTGGACGCCTACAACGACTATGGCTTCGCCACCTGCTTCGTGTTCACCTTCGGCCAGCAGGGCATCTCCCGCCCCGAGGCCTATTCCCAGGACACCGTCACCGACATACTGGACGAGATCTCCGGGGAGGAGACCACCGAGCTGGTGTACCCCGTGTTCGACGAGGACGACAACCTGGCCCACCCGAACATCGTGTTCGTGCAGCTGGAATCCTTCTTCGACGTGGGCACCATCGTGGGCAGTGAATATTCCGCCGACCCCACGCCCTGGTTCAACCGGCTGTGCAGCCGCTTTCCCAGCGGACTGCTGTACGTGCCCACCATCGGCGGCGGCACGGCCAACACCGAGTTCGAGGTCATCACCGGCCTGGACCTGGACTTCTTCGGGGCGGGGGAATACCCCTACAACACGATCCTGCAAAACACCACCTGCGAGACGATGTGCTACAACCTGAAGGACTACGGGTATGAGGCCACCGCCATGCACAACAACCGGGCCACCTTCTACAGCCGAAACGCGGTCTATCCGAACCTGGGCTTCGACCGCTTCGTGTCGCTGGAGTACATGAAGGACGTGAAGTACACCCCGGTGGGCTGGGCCAGGGACGCCTGCCTGACCGAGGAGATCCTGACCGCGCTGGACACCACCGACGCCCGCGACCTGGTGTTCTGCATCGCGGTGGAGACCCACGGCAAGTACGCGGAGACTTACGAGCCGAAGGACGGGGACATCGAGGTAAAGGCCCTGCCGGAGCAGATTCCGCTGGCCCCCTTCCAGAACTTCGTCAACGCCCTGCCGGGCACGGACCGCTTCCTGCGGGAGCTGACCCTGGCGCTGCTGCGCTTCGACGAGCCCACCGTCGTGGTGGCCTACGGCGACCACCTGCCCGCCCTGGAGCTGGAGAACGACATGCTGTCCACCGGCAGCGTCTATGCCAGCCGCTATGTGATCTGGAACAACTTCGGCGGGCAGTTCGAAGCCCCGGACCTGGAGGCCTACCGCCTGAACGCCAACCTGCTCAGGCAGCTGGGCTTCTCCGGCGGCGTGGTGACCAAGCTGCACCAGTCCGCCGACCCCGGCGACACCGGGGAGGCGTACCTTTCCAAGCTGGAGCTGCTGGAGTACGACATGCTCTACGGCGACCGGCAGGCCTTCGAGGGCGAATTCCCCTACCGGCGCACAGACATGCGCATGGGCAGCCGGAAGGTGAGCGTCACCGGCGCCGTGCGGGAGTACCACCGCCTGCTGGTGACCGGCGAAAACTTCACCGAGTTCAGCAGGATCGTCGCCGGCGACCAGGCGCTGGACACCCTGTTCATCGATTCTGAACACATCGTCGCCCGGGTGGAGGACAATATGGCGTTCGATTCGTTCTGCGTGGCCCAGATGGACCGGGACAATGTGGAATTGAGCCGGACGGGGGAGTGGGGGAAGTTCTGACCTTTTGGCAACATATTAGAGGATTGATGGAAGACGATATGAAAGACAGCAATATGATAGAGCATGAATCGGTGATTTTTCCCATGGTGGCTGAAATCAGACAGGTATTGGAAGCAGCGAGAGGTCATATCGCCCATCAAGTCAACAGTGAGCTCCTGTATGCTTATTGGAATATAGGTCGCATCATGGTGGAAAACGAACAAAGCCAGCCGGAACGTGCGGATTATGGCAAACGAACCATACGCGAGCTTTCACGGGCGTTGACAAAAGAGCTTGGAAAAGGTTTTTCCGTTTCCAATCTGCAGTTCATGCGTCGGTTTTATCTCACATACCAAATTCAACAGACGGTGTCTGTTAAATTGTCATGGTCACATTACTGCGAATTGTTGTCCATATCCGATCCGGACAAGCGTGGCTTTTATGAGAAGGAAACGATCAACGCAAACTGGTCCGTGCGGGAACTCAAAAGGCAAATTGACAGTTCCCTGTTTGAAAGACTGTTGCTGTCTCACGGAGATGCCAATAAGGAACAGGTTCTTGCTTTGGCACTCAATGGGAACGAAATTGCGGAACCTTCCGATATCATTCGTGATCCCTATGTCTTTGAATTTCTGGGCTTGCCGGAGAACAAGCCTGTGATGGAGAGCGACCTGGAAAAGGCGCTGGTTCAGCAGATCGAAAAATTCCTGCTGGAGCTTGGAAGGGGGTTTATGTTTGTAGGTACGCAGCAACGGGTGACGATCAATAATACGCACTACTATGTGGATATGGTATTTTATAATAAAATACTGCGTGCCTATGTGCTGATAGAGCTGAAGACGACAAAGCTGACACCTGAAGCAGCGGGTCAGATCAATATGTATTTGAATTATTATGCCAGTGAGATCAATGATACGGACGATAATCCACCGATTGGCATTATACTGTGCACAGATAAGGACAGTATAACCGCCGAGTATGCGCTGGGGGGGCTGTCAAACAATATTTTCGCATCGCGCTATGTGTTGTATATGCCGAATAAGGAACAACTGGTCGCACAGGTAGAAGCAGTCGTAGGGAAATGGTCCGGAAGCAAATAATCCATGAAAGGGCGATGCTCATACTGTTCTATGAGCATCGCCCTTTCAAACGATCAGCAATCGTAAAACCTGAACCCGCCCACCTCGGCCACGGGCGCGTCGTTCCTGGGCTGGGTCGCGTTGGGGATCTGGTAGTACAGGGCATTGGCGCTCAGCGTGCGGCGGCCGGAGAGCACCTCGTGGGCGGCGGCCAGGCTCTCTGCGTCGTAGCGGCTGCCGATGGGGAACTGGTGCTGCGCGTTCAGCACGCCGTCCAGCGTGTCGTCGAACCAGACGCTGTCCATCCGGTTCATGGCCAGGCTGCCGATGGCCAGCTTCGCGTCGTAGGAGGCGTCCCGGGCCAGGGCGTAGATCGCCCGGGCCAGCAGGACCGTGCTCCGGTCCTCCGTAAAGCTGACGCCGGGAACCAGCGCGCAGCCCAGCAGCGCCATGACGGCGAGTATCGCAATCCACTTTCGCATTGATCTGCCTCTTATCCGATGCCCTGCGGGCACAAATATTTCTCGTTCAGCAGAGATTATATATCAGCTTGTAATATAATTCAATAGATCTGTAATAAATGTGAAACAAAAGCCCAGATTGACGGTTTTGGTCATATTTTACCCCATGCGCTTGAATGCTACACAATAATATGATAGAATAATTCGACACGACCATGGGAAGGAATGCTGCGGCATGGAAAACTTGACGGCGATCATCGAGGCGATACTGTTCGTTTCGGGCGATCCGGTGCGCGTCGACGCGCTGGCCCACGCCATGAACCTGACGGTGTCCGAGCTGGAGGCGGCGCTGGCCGCCCTGGGGGATCACCTGGCGCTGGAAAACCGGGGCATACAGCTCAATCGCAGCGGCGAGACGGTGTTCCTGTCCATCTGTCCCAAATACGCCAAGCAGGTGGAGGACTTCTTGCAGCCGCTGCAAAAGCAGCCCCTGTCCCAGGCGGTGCTGGAGACCTTGTCCATCATCGCCTACCGCCAGCCCGTCACCAAGGGCGATATCGAGGCGGTGCGCGGCGTGAAGTGCGACTATTCGGTGCAGAGCCTGCTGAACAAGGGCTTTATCGAGGAGCAGGGCCGGCGGGAGACCCTGGGCCGCCCGATCCTCTACGGCACCACCGACAAGTTCCTGCAGCACTTCGGCATGGAAACCCTGGCCGACCTGCCCTCCGTCGAGGCCCTGTCGCCCGAGGGAGAGATTGGAATATAGTGGATTTTTTACAATAGATTCCCACTCAGGTCATGATTTCATCAAAAGTTTTTCGCGGTAGAGGCGCTGTTGCCGCTTGCGGGCATTCGGCGCAGAGATTATAATGATAGTACTTATCACTGTCACTATCAGGAGGTACTGACGGCTATGAGGCAAGAAGATTATTCCCCGAAGCAGACCGCGGCCATGAAGGCCCGCGTGCGGCGCATGCGCGAGCAATACCGCAGGCGCCTGATCGCCGCGATGGTCATATTTTTCATACTGGGGGCCGTGGCGGGCGTGTTTGCCCACCGCTGGTATGTGGACAGGACGCCGACGGACACGCTCACGGTGACGACGCCTGAGCCCACCGCTGCCACCCAGGTGACCCTCGCGCCCCAGGTGACCCCCGAGGCCTGGGACATGTCCGATAGCGGCCAGCCCTCCGACGAGGAGGACGACATCTTCCCCGAGTCCGGGGAGGACGGCGCGGATAGCGGCGCGGAGCTGGACGCCTTCCCCGAGGTGGATTCCCAGCAGCTGACCGAGGACGGCGACGCCCCGGACGAGGCGCAGCAGAGCGGGGAGACCGGGCTGCTGATCGCGCCGGGTGAAAAGCTGGAGCCCCAGCCGGGCGCCACCGTAAAAGCCGTTGAGACCCAGGCGCCCGACGGGGAGGCAGGGGACGCCCAGCCGGAGGAAGCGGCCGACGCGGCGGATGATGCGGAGGCTGAAGCGGCCGATTTGGAGGCGAACGACGCGGAAGCGGGGGACGCCGGGACCGGGGAAGCCGGGGAAGCTGAGGACGCCGGGACCGAGGAAGCTGAGGAAGCCGAGGCACCTGCGGAGCAGGAGGAGGCCGTCGAAGCCGCCGCGACCCAGGATCTGGGCTATGGCCCCCAGGTGGTGGCGATTGTGCCTTACGGCGAGAGCTTCACCTATACCACCGAGATCAACGCCGACGGCAACGCCCGGGTCGAGGCCACGAACGAGCCCTATGAGACCATCTGCTTCACCCAGTCCATGAAGAAGTACATGCGCCCCACGGACTATGCCGAAAAGTACGCCACGCAGTACAAGATGCAGGGCAACGAGGCGGGGGCGAGCTTCGAGCTGACCCTGATCGACTACATCGGCAACACCACCATCGTTCCCCAGAACGTGGTGGACGTCAGTCTGCGCAGCGAATCGGGCAACACCGTGGAGCACGGCTACCAGCTGATGGACGCCGAGATCGACGGCAAGTACGGCATTGCGCTGCCCACAAACACCCCGACCACGTTCTACAAGCGCTTCGCCTATCCCGCCGACGGCGAGGATATGAAGTACCTGGTGATCACCACCTACAAGAACGGCCAGACCCAGATGATCCTGTTCGAGTTGGAGAGCGAAAAGCCGCCCGAGCCCGAGGTGATCTATCCCACGCTGCAGCGCGGCCTCGTCAACGACGACGTGCTCAACCTGCAAAACCGGCTGGCGGAGCTGGGCTACCTGAACGTCACCCCCGACGGCACCTTTGGCCCGAAGACCGAGGAGGCCATCAAGGCGGCCCAGGCGGCCTTCGGCATGGAGGCCAACGGCATCGCGGACAATGCCTTCCAGCAGAAGCTGTTCGAGGGCGCCGCGCCCAACGTGGGCGAAGCTACGGGCTATGTGACCCTCAGCGACGGCAGCACCGGCGAGGCCGTGGTTCGGCTGCAGAAGCGGCTGGCTGAGCTGGGCTACTACAGCGGCAAGGCGGACGGCGGCTACGGCCCGAAGATGGTGGCCGCGGTGAAGAAGGCCCAGGCGGATTTCGGCATGGAGCAGACCGGCACCGCCACCAGCGAATTCCAGAGGCGGGCGTTCGCCAACGCCGTCGACGCCGGGGATGGGGAGTCCGGCCTCGACACCGGCTATACCGTGCTGCAAAAGGGCTCCAAGGGCGACGCCGTGGTCAAGCTGCAGCTGGCCCTGAGGGAACAGGGCTACTACAGCGGCAAGGCGGACGGCGGCTACGGCCCGATGATGGTGCAAGCGGTGAAGGCGGCCCAGGCGGCCTTCGGGCTGGAGCAGACCGGCATCGCCGACGTCGCCTTCCAGCAGCACCTGTACGGCAGCGTCACCGCCCCGACCGAGGCGCCGACCGAGGCGCCGGAGGCAGCGGCGGACGAAGAGGGATAATCAAACCCAACCTGAAAGGGAGTATTATAATGAAAAAACTGATGCTGGGCAACCAGGCGGTGGCCCGCGGGCTGTACGAGGCGGGGTGCCGGTTCGTGTCCTCCTATCCGGGCACGCCGTCCACCGAGATCACCGAGCAGGCGGCCCTGTACGACGAGATCTATGCCGAGTGGGCCCCCAACGAAAAGGTGGCCGCCGAGTCCGCCGTGGGCGCGAGCCTGGCCGGGGCGCGCAGCTTCTGCGCAATGAAGCACGTGGGCTTCAACGTGGCCGCCGACCCGCTGTTCACGGCCTCGTATACCGGCGTGAACGGCGGGCTGGTGGTGTGCGTGGCCGACGACCCGGGCATGCACTCCAGCCAGAACGAGCAGGACAGCCGTCACTACGCCATCGCCGCGAAGCTGCCCATGGTGGAGCCCTCCGATTCCCGGGAGTGCCGGGACTTCGTGAAGGCGGCCTATGAGATCTCCGAGAAATTCGACACCCCCGCGGTATTGCGCACCTGCACCCGCGTGGCCCACAGCCAGTGCCTGGTGGAGCTGCACGAGCGCGAGGAGCAGGCCCTGAAGCCCTACGAGCGCAACCCCCAGAAGTACGTGGCGGCCCCGGCCAATGCCGTCAAGCGCCACATCGAGGTGGAAAAGCGCATGGAGGCCCTGCGCGAGTTTGCCGAGACCACCGAGCTGAACCGGGTGGAGATGGGCGACACCGCCATCGGCTTCGTGACCTCCGGCACCTGCTACCTGTACGTGAAGGAGGCCTTCCCCGAGGCCAGCGTGCTGAAGCTGGGCCTGGTGAACCCGCTGCCGGTGAAGCGGATCGCGGACTTCGCCGCGAAGGTGGACCGCCTGATCGTGGTGGAGGAGCTGGACGGCGTCATCGAGGAACACCTGCGCCGCAACGGCATCCGCGTGGACGGCGGCAAGGACCTGTTCGGCTACCTGGGCGAGCTTTCCCAGAACAAGATCCGCGTGGCCCTGGGCGCGGCACTGCCCGCCTTCAAGGCCTACGGCGAGACCGTGCCCGGCCGCCCGCCGGTGATGTGCCCCGGCTGTCCCCATCGCGGGCTGTTCACCGTGCTTTCCAAGCTGAAGCTGACGGTGCTGGGCGACATCGGCTGCTACACCCTGGGCAGCGGCGCGCCGCTGAACGCGGTGGATTCGGTGCTGTGCATGGGCGCGTCCATCGGCATGGCCCACGGCTACACGAAGATGCTGGGCGAAGAAGCCGCGCGGCACACCGTGGCCGTCATCGGCGACAGCACCTTCATGCACTCCGGCATCACCGGCGTGGTGAACCTGGCCTACAACAAGTCCATCGCCACGGTGCTGGTGCTGGACAACAGCATCACCGGCATGACCGGCCACCAGCAGAACCCCACCACGGGCCTGACGCTGCAGAACGAGCCCACCTATCCTATTAAGATCGAGGACGTCTGTCGCGCCGCCGGCATCCAGCGGGTGCGGGTGGTGGACCCCCAGGATATGGCCGCCACCGAAAGCGCCATCAAGGAGGAAATCGCCGCGGACGCCGCCAGCGTGATCATCGTGCGCAGGCCCTGCCAGCTGCTCAAGTACGTCAAGGCCAAGCCGGCGCTGTCCATCGACCCCGAGAAGTGCAAGGGCTGCCGCAGCTGCATGAAGATCGGCTGCCCGGCGATCCGCTTCATCGACAAGAAGGCCAGCATCGACCCCACCCTGTGCGTGGGCTGCGGCCTGTGCGAGCAGATGTGCAAGTTTGGAGCCTTTGAAGGAGGTGCCGCGAAATGACTACTTCCATCATGATCGTCGGCGTGGGCGGCCAGGGCACGCTGCTGGCCTCGAAGCTGCTGGGCAACGTGCTGATCGCCCAGGGCTACGACGTGAAGCTCAGCGAGGTCCACGGCATGTCCCAGCGGGGCGGCAGCGTGGTGACCTACGTGAAATACGGCGACAAGGTCTATTCCCCCATCGTGGACCAGGGCGAGGCGGACTACATCCTGTCCTTCGAGATCCTGGAGTCGGCGCGCTGGATTTCCTATTTAAAGGAAGGCGGCGTCCTCCTCACCAACACCCAGAAGACCTGGCCGATGCCGGTGATCACCGGGGCGATGGAATACCCCGAGGGCATCGTCGAGAAGCTGTCCGCAATGGCGGACGTGCAGGCGGTGGACGCGCTGAAGCTGGCCGAGGAAGCCGGCAGCCCCAAGGCCGTGAACGTGGTGCTGATCGGCGTGCTGTCCAGGCGCATGGACATCCCCGAGGAAGCCTGGCTCAAGGCCATCGAGGAGACCGTGCCCCCGAAGTTCCTGGAGCTGAACAAGAAGGCGTTCAGGCTGGGCAGGGAAGCGTAAATGAGTAAAAAAGAGATGCCCGATTTCAGGGCATCTCTTTTTCTGTCATTGTCCACATGATGTGTTGACAATGAATGGTCGATCGCATATAATTGTGATGAAAGGGAGTGGTGTTATGGCCAAGACCGCAACGCTGAACATACGCACGGACCCTATCGTGAAATCCCAGGCAGAGCAGATTTATCAGAGCTTCGGCATTACGCTGACGGATGCGGTAAACATTTTTTTGCGCAAGTCCGTCATGGAGGGTGGTCTGCCCTTTGACATGCGCCAGCCAAACGCGGCGACGGTGGCAGCCATGCGGGAAACGGAGGATATCCTGGCGGGTCGGGTGCAAGCCAGGCGCTATGCCTCGGCCAAAGAATTGTTTGACGATCTGGACGCAGAGGAAGATGGACAATGATGACCCTGGAGACGACCGCGCAGTTTCGCAGGGATTACAAACGAGCGAAAAAGCGCGGCTATAATATGAAGTTGCTTGGCGATGTCATCGACACCTTGCTGTCAGACGTCCCCCTTGAACCGCGCCACAGGGATCATCAGCTGACGGGGAGCATGAAGGATTACCGCGAGTGCCACATCCAGCCCGATTGGCTGCTGATGTACAGAATAGAAAAGGAGCGGTTGGTGCTCGTTGCGAACCGGACGGGAACCCATTCGGATCTGTTTGATGAATAGATACACGCGCGCCGCCGGACCTATAGGTTCGGCGGTACTTGCTTTGCGCGTTCTTCGATCAGATGTCCACGCCGCCGTCCACGCGGATCAGCTGGCCGTCGATGAAGGAGGAGTCCTTCGTGGCCAGGAACAGGGCAACGGTGGCGATTTCGCTGCCCTGGGCCACGCGGTGCAGGGGGGAGCGGTCCTTCATGAAGCCCATGGCCGCCTCGCCGCCGGCCTCGTCCAGCATGGCGGTGAGGATCGCGCCGGGCTGTATGCCGTTGACGTGGATCTCCGGCCCCAGCTCCAGCGCCATGGACTTGGTCAGGCCGTTCATGGCGTGCTTGCTGGTGCAGTAGGCCACCGGGCCCCAGTGGGCCGCGCAGCCCGCCACCGAGGAGGTGTTGATGATGTGGCCCTCGCCCTTGGCCTTCATGACCGGGGCGCACAGCTTGGTCAGCAGGAACGCCGAGGTGACGTTGACCGTCATCACCCGCTGGAACTCCTCCAGGGAGCAGTCCAGTATCGGCTTCAGGCTCAGCATGCCGGCGTTGTTGAACAGCACGTCCACGGTGCCGTAGGCCGCCATGGTGGCGTCGAAGATCTTCTGGGGGGCCTCCAGGTCGCTGGTGTCGGCGATCACGTACATCGCCTCGCCGCCCTCGGCCTTGATCTTGTCCACGACCGCCTTGGCCCGTTCCTCGTTGCGCCCGGTCACGACCACCTTCGCGCCCTCCTTCGCGAACAGGTACGCGGTGTCCCGGCCCATGCCGGAGGTGGAGCCGGTGATGATTGCCACTTTTCCGTCGAGTTTGCCCATTAATATACCCTCCTTGTATGGTTTGCAAACATATTATGCAACACTAATCCTATAATGTCAATGCTTTTCTGGTTTTATTCATGGTTTGCGAGGGGAAGGGGAAATTCTGATGGTGCTTAGTCAGGAACTGGGGTGACGGGGCGCCCCTCAGTCGCCTGCGGCGACAGCTCCCCGCTGCGGCAGGGAGCCTTTGAGATGGTCGATTCCGCAAATATAGCTTCCTATGTGCGAGCGGAAATTAAAAAGTTAAATATGAGTTAAAAATTCGGGGAGAGGGTGACATTTTCGCCACAAAAGTTTATTATATATAATAGTTATTTGGTACGTTGGAAAAAAGTACCATGCAAGTAACACAGTTGAATATGTGCCGATTCAGACCGTCGGGGAACCGGTTGGATACCGGCATGCCTCGCGGGAAGCGGCCATATGCCCAACGGTGTTGATGGTATAGAAGCTAACATGGAGGAGGAAGGACTCATGAAGAGAAGGATCGCACTGCTGCTGGTCATTTGCATGCTGACGACCATGCTGCCCCCGGCGCTGGCGGAAGAGATCGTACAGATTCCGAACAGCGCGGACGCGACGCTGGAATTGCCCGGCGACGCGGACGGGATCGTGGAGGATGGATTACCGGTTTTGGATCTGGGGGATGTCGACCCGCTCCAGTTGGATCTCGGTGATTTGGAGCAAACCGACATTGAGCCGGAGAATATAACCGGCGAGGAGGGCGAATCCGGTGAAGCGGATGCCCGGGACGGCGGCGCGGACAACGCCACCGCCGCCGGCGTGCCCAAGACGCTGACGCTGGGCCAGAAGCAGACCTATGCCATCGACGCATCCAAGGTGTCGGGCGGCAAGACGGTCACCTACAAGTCCAGCAAGGCGACCGTGGCCACGGTGAGCAAGAAGGGCGTCATCACGGCCAAGAAAAACGGCACGGCGAAGATCACCCTCACCGTGGGCAAGAAGACCGTCGCCACCTGCACCGTGACGGTCGTCAACGCGCCTGGCAATGTGACGCTGCCCGCCAGCAGCATCACATTGGATGTCAAGGCGACCTATCAGATCAAGCCCAAGCTGCCGAACAAGACGATGGCGTCCTTTACCTACAGCAGCGCGGACAAGAAGATCGCCAAGGTGTCCAAGGAGGGCCTGGTCACGGGCCTGAAGGTGGGCTCGACCACCATCACCGTCAAGACCCACAACAACAAGACTGCGGAGCTGAGCGTGACGGTCAAGGCCACCGAGCCAGCCGAGGCCGGCAAGGTGACGCTGAGCCAGACCAAGGCCACCCTCAGCATGGGCGATACCCTTCAGCTGACGGCGACGCTTCCCAAGGGCACGGCCTCCGTGCTCACCTGGACGAGCGACAAGCCCGCCGTGGCGAAGGTCAACGACTACGGCCTGGTGACCGCCGAAGGCGCGGGCACGGCCAAGATCACCGTTGCCACCGCCAACGGCAAGAAGGCGAGCTGCACTGTGACGGTGAATAACGCGCCGGGCAAGGTGACGGTCAAGCCCACTGCGGTGACCCTCGCCCCGGGCGAAAGCATCCAGCTGAAGGCGACGCTGCCGAAGGGCACGACCTCGGAGCTGACCTGGAAGAGCGCCAAGAGCGCTGTGGCCAAGGTCAATGAAAACGGCCTGGTCACCGCTGTAAAGACGGGCTCGGCCAAGATCACCGTAGAGACCTACAACGGCAAGAAGGCCACCTGCGTCGTGACGGTGAAGAAGAACGGCGGCGACGACGATGCCAAGGCGCCCAAGAAGGTGACGCTGGACCAGACCAAGGCGACCCTCAGCGCGGGTGATACCCTGCAGCTGGTGGCGACGCTGCCCGCGGGCACGGTTTCGAGCCTGACATGGACCAGTGACAACACCAAGGTGGCCACGGTAAAGAGCACCGGCCTGGTGACCGCCGTGGGTGCGGGCACGGCCAAGATCACTGTGACTACCGCCAACAAGAAAAAGGCGACCTGCACACTGACGGTCAAGAAGGCCCCGGAGAGCGTCACGCTGAACGCACACGAACTGATCCTTGGCGTGGGCGAGACCTTCCTGCTGCGCACGACGCTGCTGCCGAAGGGCGCGACCTCGGACCTGACCTGGAAGAGCAGCAAGGCCTCCGTTGTCAGGGTGAACGAAGACGGCATGATCACCGCCGTGAAGGCGGGCACGGCCAAGATCACCGTGGAAACCTACAATGGTAAAAAGGATACCTGCAAGGTGACCGTTGAAAAGGCCGCGCTGGTGCGCGCCTACACCGAGAAGGACAGCTTCAGCCTCCTTCCCACGAAGAAGGCAACGCTGCAGGTAAAGACGGAAATCAAACAGAATCCCGAGTTGACTTATAAATGGTACCAGGGCAGCACTGCGATTTCCGGCGCGTCAGGGGCCGAATATACCGTGACGGCAGGCAATGTGGGCAGCTACGCCTACAAGTGCGTGGTCAGCGACGGCACGAACAGCCAGGAAGTGGCTTTCAAGGTGACCGTGGACAACGGCTTGACTGCCAAGGCGTCAAGTGCTGCTGAGCAGACCATTTACACCAAACAGGAAACCACTCTGTCGGTGACTGCCGAATGCTCGGTGGGCAAGCCGACCTATCAGTGGTACGAAGGCGACACCGTCATCGACGGCGCGACGTCCGCCAGCTATGACGCGACTAAGGCCGATGCGGGCGATTATACCTACAAGTGCGTGGTGAGCGACGGCTACGGCAGCACCGCCGAGGTTGGTTTCACCGTGACGGTGAAGGCGCGCACCCTGACGGATGCGACCGCGCAGACGGCGAGCTTCAGCCTGAAGCCCGGCGATAAAGCGACGCTGAAGGTGAACGTGACCACCGACGGCGAACCCGGCCTGACCTATAAATGGTACCTGGGCGAGAACGAGATCACCGGCGCGAACGCGGCC
>JAFRJF010000094.1 GCA_017432405.1 Clostridia bacterium
CAGCACGATCTCCATGGCCTTGGCGTGGGTGTCGCACTTCTTCAGCTGCTTCTGCTTGATCTTCTGGCCCTTCCACTCATAGGTCAGGTCGGTGGTGGGGTCCACGGTGCCGATGCGCTCGACCAGACCCTTGGCGATCACGGACTCGTTGTCCATGTCGATCAGCTGGAACTTCAGGGAGGAAGAACCGGCGTTGATGACCAATATTTTCATGATGTGTTTCTCCTTTACTGTGCCTGGCAGGCGGTGATGGCGACGGTGGCGACGATGTCCTCGGCGCTGCAGCCGCGGGACAGGTCATTGCAGGGCTTGGCGATGCCCTGGAGGATGGGGCCGTAGGCCTCGGCGTGGGCCAGGCGTTGCACCAGCTTGTAGCCGATGTTGCCGGCGTCCAGGTCGGGGAACACCAGGGTGTTGGCGTGGCCGGCTACCTTGCTGCCGGGGGCCTTCAGCTGGCCGACCTTCTCAACCAGCGCGGCGTCCAGCTGCAGCTCGCCGTCCAGCATCAGGTCGGGGGCCATCTCCTTGGCGATGCGGGTGGCTTCCTGCACCTTGGTCACGTTGTCGTGCTTGGCGGAGCCCTTGGTGGAGAAGCTCAGCATGGCCACGCGGGGCTCCATGCCGGCCAGGGAGCGGGCGGAATCCGCCGCGCCCAGGGCGATGTTCGCCAGCTGCTCGGCGTCGGGGTCGATGTTCACGCCGCAGTCGGAGAAGATCATCACGCCGTTGTCGCCGAAGCTCTTGTCGGGGCACTCCATCAGGAAGCAGGAGGACACGGTCTTCATGCCGGGCTTGCTCTTGATGACCTGCAGCGCGGGGCGCAGCATGTCGCCGGTGGAGTGGATCGCGCCGGAGACCAGGCCGTCGGCGTCGCCCAGCTTGACCATCATGATGCCGTAGTACATGGGATCGGCCACCTTCTTCGCGGCCTCCTCCTCGGTCATGCCCTTGGCCTTGCGCAGGTCGTACAGCGTGGCGGCGTACAGGGGGGCCTTGTCGCTGTCGGCGGGGTCGATGATGTCGATGCCGGTCAGGTCGGCGCCGGCGGCGACTTCCTTCACCTTCGCGGGGTTGCCCAGCAGGGTCAGCTTCGCCAGGCCCTGGTCGCGGATCATGACCGCCGCCTGCACATTGCGGATCTCTTCGCCTTCGGGCAGCACGATGTGCTTGATGTCAGCCTTTGCCTTTGCCTTGATCTTGTCGATGATTGCCATGGTGATTATTCCTCCATTTAATCGTCCCGCGTTGCGCGGAAATTATATTCCATCCCTATTATTATACGATATAATGAAGCGTTTGAAAAGATTTATATGTTAAGGTTTGGAGATTTGTGGAGGATATGAATTGAGTCAAGGAGACGGTTTTACTGACTCGTTTGCTCTGACCAAAGGGATAAAAGAGTCATGGGGACAGGTCCATTGACTCATCTTTGCTCGTCCTGGCCGACGATCTCTATGCCGTCGCGCTGGATGGGGGAGAAGTCGCGGATGCGGTTGGCGGTCACGTTCACCAGCCTGAGGTTTTTCAGGCCGGCCAGCGGGGAAAGGTCGGATACGTCGTTGCCGGGGATCTCCAGGCACTCCAGCCAGGGCATGCCGGCCAGCGGCGACAGGTCGCTGACTTTGCAGCCGGGCAGGCACAGCGCGGTCAGCGCCTGCATGCGGGTGAAGGGGGTCAGGTCGCGAATGCCGGCCTCGCCGAAGGAGAGTCCCGGCAGCCATTGCAGTTTCGATACGGATTCCAGGTCGATGCCCTCGCCGCCCAGGGCCAGCCATTTCAGGCCGGTGAGGGCGGTCATCCAGGATAGGTCGCTGTTGTCGCACCGGCCCCCGATGTGCAGGGAGACCAGGCTGTCGCCCATGCCCGCAAGGCCGCGCCAGTCGTCGGGCATGTCGCACTGGTCGATGATCAGGTGCAGCGGATTGGGCCACGGCGCATCCAGTCCATCGACGGATTCGAGGCGCAGGTTTTGCAGCACGATCTCCCCGATGGGAATGCCGGAGGCGCGCAGGGCGTCCAGCGTGCGCTTCAGCTGTTTCCCGTCCATGGGGTCGCGCCGCTCGTTCCGGCTCCAGTCGTCATCGCCTTCATACCGGGTGAAACGGATGCCACTGCCGGTGACGTAGACCCGCGCTTCGCAGGGGTAGCCGCTTTCCGCCTGATAGCCAGCCCACAGCTCCGGCGCTGCCTTGAACATATCCTCCGTCAGGGCAAAGGGCGCGGGCCGGTTTCGCAGCAGCAGAAACAGACCCAGCGCCACGCAGAGCGCAGCGGCGAGTGCGGCCACCAGCGCCCGGAGGGGGAGGCGGCGCTTCGGTAGCATGCCTACGGCGAGGGCCTCGGAGAGGTCCTCCATGCATTGAAAGCGGTCCTCGGGCCGCACGGCCAGCCCCTTCATCAGGGCGCGTTCCTGGGCGGGGCTCATGCCCGTCGCCCCGGCGTCGATGGGCGGCACGAGGGTGTCCTGCCGGACGCGGTCGGCGGCGGGGGGCGGCGTGACGCCGGTGGTCACCCTGTAGATCGTGGCGCAGAGGGAGTAGATATCGGACCAGGCGCCCTCGCGGCCTTCATCGGCGTACATCTCCAGGGCGGAGTAGCCGGGGCGCACCTTCAGGAAAGTGGATTTGGTCGCGTCGCCGGTCCGGGTCGCGCCGAAGTCGATCAGCTTGACCACGCCGCCGTCGGCGATCATCAGGTTTTCGGGGCTGATATCCCGGTGGAAGGTGTTCTGGCGGTGCATCTCGGCCAGCGTCTTCATGGGCAGCTCCAGCAGCCGGAGCACCTGGCGGAAGGGCAGCCGGCCGTCGCTGTGCTCGGCCAGCGCGTCGAGGGTGATGCCCTGCACGTATTCCATGATGATGTAGGCGGTGCCGTTTTCGCAGAAGTAGTTTTTGACGCCCACCACGCCGGGGTTGCCGTCGAAGCGGGCCAGCATCCTGGCCTCCTCCAGGAACTTTTCCCGGTCGTGAAAGAAGATGGCCTCGCCGCTGCCCGAGAATACGCATACCGCGTTGCCCTGGGTGCTGTCGCGGTAGACGACGCCGGTGGGAAAGAACTCCTTGATGGCCACCATCGTGCGCAGGCGCAGATCCATGCCCACATAGGTGATGCCGAAGCCGCCTTCGCCCAGCAGGCAGCCCACCAGATACTGCCCGTTGAGTATGGTGAAGGGCGGCAGGTGGTGGCGGGCCGGGGTATAGGCGCTGGGCATGAATTGGCACTTGGGACAGCGCTCACGCCTCTGCATTGGGCTCATGCAGTGGGGGCAGAGGTCGGCGGCATCCAGCAGATGATCCATGTGATCACTTCCTGTATAGAGCAGTCAGGGATTCTGTGTGAGCTAATTCCAATCGAAGTCCGGCCCGCACAGGGGCACGAACAGCAGCTCGGTCCGGCCGATGCTGAGCTTGTCCCCGGCGTTCATGCGGGTGGTGCTCAGCAGGGGTGTGCCGTTCAGGCGCACCAGGTCGCAGCCGTTCATCAGGCCGCAATAGAAGGCGCGGTCCCGGGCGTCGTAGGTGACGACGAAGGGCCGGTCCATGGAGATGCTCGCGTCCCCATCCAGGTCGATGTCCCAGACGCCGCCCCGCCCCACGAAATTGTTATCGCCGTGGATTTCGTGGCTGCGGCCCCGGTTCGGCCCTGCCGTGCAGACCAGCCATCCGGCCACGGGGCGGATCTCGGCTGTCGCCCTGCCATCCTCCCGGGGCAAGGCAGGGGTCTCCAGCGATTCCCGGGGGATGACCAGCGGCTCAGAGAAGCGGCGGTTGCCCTCGCCGCAATAGGGACAATGCCTGTAAATCGAGGCGTCGTAAAAGTGCCCGAAGGCGCACTGCCTGATTTCCATACGGTTCCCTCCTATCATTGCTCCCCGTCCCGGCTCATGTTGTCCACGAGCACCTGGCGCATGCGCTCGCTGACCTCGGTATCCTCGTCACAGTACATGCAGTACAGGGCCAGCCAGTCGAAGCTGTTCCGTGGGTCCAGCTGGCAGAAGCCGCACTCGTCCAGCAGCAGGTTGAGCCGCCGGTAGCGGTCCGCGAACAGCTCGGCGGGGTCGTCGCTGTCCGAGGCGTCGTCGTCCCCGCCGTCGGTGACCAGGAACAGCAGCGTCAGCACTTTGCGGGGCACGTCCACCTGGCGGGTGAGTATGCGGCTGATCAGCACCTCGTCGGGCCAGTGTCGGTTCAGTATGGAGGCCACCACGCCGCCCCTGGCGGCCTGTCCTGGCATGCGCAGGTACATGCGCACCACGTCGCGCACGGTGTAGGTCTCCTCCTCGACGCCGTTGGGGCTGCTTTCGGGGCCGGTGAGTATGGCCAGCAGCCGGCGGAAGTGCCGGTAGGCGGTGTTGTGCAGCCGGCCCAGGCTCCTGGCCTTGCGGGAGACGAACAGCACGAATTCGTCCACCGTGCGCACCTTGCTGAACTCCTCCATGATCTCTGCGGTGGTGCCCTCGCCGCCGATGCGCACGCAGGCGATCATCCGCTGCAGGTTCAACACCCGGTTGTAGTCCATGCGGTTGCGCAGCCCGTAAAGCCAGGTCAGCTCCACCGGGTTGCGGTAGTGCAGCCCGCCCTCGCCCACGGTGGCGATGAAGTTCTGGGCGCTTTCCAAATCCATGTCCAGCGCGAAGCAGATGCGGATCAGCTGTTCGCGGCTGGTGGCGGCGGTCTTGCCCTTGAGCCAGTTGTCGATCTTGCGGCGCAGGCTGTCGCCGGCGGGCTCGCCCTCGAAGCCCTGCAGCCGGAATAGCTTCAGGCGCAGCTGGGCCGGGTCACTCAGGCCGGAATATTGCAGCAGCGTTTCGGAAAAGGTGCGGGTGTGGATGCCCGACTCCAGATACTCCCGGGCGAAGGCGCTGTTTCGGCGAAGCCGGATGACGGCGTCCATGTCCGCGTCCAGTATTGGAAGCGACCTGTCGCGACCTGGCATACACAGTCCCCCTCCTGATGATTATACTGTATCTCCAGTCTATTATTATATAACATATTTGGCGATACTTTTGCAATGGATGTCCAGATCCCGGTGTACGGAAAGGCGTTGAAAATATGCACAGAAGTGCGGTATATAATAATAAAGTACAAATATGCTGCAAGAAATGGAGGGGTTACATCATGAAGAAACTGACGGCTTTGCTGCTGGCGCTGCTGCTGGTCCTGGGCGGACTTGCCGCGCTGGCGGAGGCGGAACCGGTGGAAGCGCTGGAGCTGGCGCCGGCGGACGAGGGCGTGGCGCTGGACGAGGCGGCGCTGGATGAACTGGAAATCGACGAAGTGGAGCTCGGGGATATCGCCGACCTGGCGCTGCCCGAGGTGGACGGCCTGCTTTCCGGTGAAGCGATGGACGCGGAGCCCGAGGCCGAGTCCAATGCCTCCAAGGGCGTGAAGATCACTTCCGCCAACTTCCCGGACGCGGCGTTCAGGAAGTACGTGAAGGAACAGTACGACGCGAACAAGAACGGCTATCTGGCCTCCGACGAGACGGACGGCGTGACGGGCATGTGGCTGGGCCTGCAGGAGGATTACGCGGAGGTCAACTGCAAGAACGTCAAGGGCATCCAGTACTTCCCGAACCTGGAGGAGCTGTTTATCATCGGCACCGATGAAACGACGCTCCCCCTGACCAGCCTGGACGTGAGCAAGAACACCAAACTGGTCAGGCTGTATGTGTGCTTTACCAAGCTGGGCAGCCTGGACGTGAGCAAGAACACCAATCTGGTGGAGCTGAACGTCGGCACCAACAGGGTCAAGACCCTGACCCTGGGCAAGAAGATGGCGAACCTGGATTCCCTGGTCTGCGACAACAACCAGCTGACCAGGCTGGACGTAAGCGGATGCCCGGCGCTGACCTATCTGCAGTGCCACGACAACCAGCTGTCCACGCTGAATGTGACGAAGAACACCCAGCTGCGGGAGCTGTACTGCGAGCGGAACAAGCTGAAGACGTTGAGCCTGAACAAGAACACCGAGCTGGTTATCCTGACGGCCTGCGAGCAGGCGAACAACAGCCTTTCGACCGTCGATATCGGCAAGTGCACCAAGCTGGAGCGTCTGAATATCAGCATCAACAAGGTCTCCAAGCTGGACGTCTCCAAGTGCACCAAGCTGAAGTTCCTGGACGTCACCGGCAATCGACTCTCCAAGCTGGACGTCGCCAATGCGACAAATATGGAGAACCTGCTTCTGAGCGAAAACAAGGTTTCCAAGCTGGATGTCAGCAAGATGAAGGCGCTGGTCGAGCTGCGGTGCCGGGAAAACAAGATTGACAGCCTGGATGTCCGCAAGGCCAGTGGACTCGAGGTGCTGGAAGCCAGCGTGAACGCGCTGACCACGGTGAAGCTGGGCAAGCACCCCAAGCTGAGGGAGCTGTACGTGGACAGCAATGAGGTCTCCGCGCTGGACGTCAGCAAGTGCCCCGCGCTGGTCAATGTGGACGTCACCGGCAACAAGATCGCCAAGCTGGACTTCTCCAAAGCCTCCAAGCTGGAAATCCTGTACGTGGGCGACAACCGGCTGACCACGCTGAAGCTGGGCAGCCACCCGAAGCTGAGGGAGATGCATTGCTACAACAACAAGCTCGGGACGCTGAACGTCAGCAAGTGCCCCGCGCTGGTGAGGCTGGAGTGCTTCACCAACAAGATCGCCAAGCTGGACCTGACCAAGAGCCCCAAGCTTCAGTACCTGTATGCCGCCGTGAACAAGCTGACCAGCCTGGATGTCAGCAAGAACACGAAGATGGTGGAAATGCAGGTGTGCGAGCAGAGCGGCAAGGGCATCGATGCCGTGGACGTCAGCCGGATGAAGGACCTGGTCTTCCTGGACGTCTCCATGAACCATCGCATCAGCAAGATCAACGTGAAGAACTGCGCCAAGCTGGTCCACCTGGACGTGACCGGCAACCAGCTGACCGCCTTGAACGTGAGCAATAATACCAAGCTGCAAAAGCTATGGCTGGAGAGCAACCGGATCAGCGAGCTTGACGTGTCCAAGCTGCCCGAGCTGACCCACCTCTGGTGCGGCACCAACCAGCTGAAGACCGTCGATGTCAGCAAGAACGCCAAGTTGACCAGCTTCCGCTGCCACGACAATCCCATCAAGACCTATGACATCTCCAAGCTGCCCGCCAGCCTGAAGGCGCTGGCCCTGAACGACGATCTGCGTGAGGTCGACACCGATGCGGACATGGTTCGCTGGTTCGTCTCGGACGACGAGCACCTGACCTTCCCGAGCCAGACCAGGCTGGTCAACGGCGAGGAGGTCGTCTACGAGCCCGAGGAGGACTGACGCCCGGAGGACATAACAAAACCGGGGATGCCGGATTGGCATCCCCGGTTTTGTTAGTGTGCCGTATTTACAGCCGGCACTCCAGCTTGTCCAGCGCCTTTACCACGTAATCATACGCGAAGTCCACGGCCTCGGCTTCGGGCACGATCTCCTTCATGCTCTTGTCCCTCGTGGCGATCTCGATGGTGCCGTTCTTCAGACCCTTGGGGCTGACGACGATGCGCAGCGGCACGCCGAACAGGTCCGCGTCGGAGAACATGACGCCGGCGGAGACGCTGCGGTCGTCCCAAAGGACCTCCACGCCCTTCGCGGTCAGTTCGTCGTACAGCTTTTGGCTGGCCTCGGCGACCTCCGGCTGGTCGGCCCGCAGCGAGCAGATTTGCACGTGCCAGGGGGCGATGCTCATGGGCCAGATGGGGCCGTAGTCGTCCCGGTGCGCCTCGCAGACGCTGGCGGCCAGCCGGCCCACGCCGATGCCGTAGCAGCCCATGATCGGGTGCTTCAGGCTGCCGTCCTGGTCCACATAGGTCATGTCCATGCTCTCGGTGTACTTGGTGCCCAGCTGGAAGATGTTGCCCACCTCGATGCCGCGGCTGGTATAGATGTGGGGCTTGCCGCACTTCGGGCAGATGCCGCCGTCGATGGCCTTGGCCACGTCCACATAATCGACCTTGCCCACGTCCCGGGCGATGTTGAAGCCTACGTAGTGCATGTCCTCCTCGCAGGCGCCGGTGGCGAACCATTCGATGCCCTTGAGGCTGTTGTCATAGACCACGGTCACGCCCTCGGGCAGGCCGATGGGGCCGGTGAAGCCGGCGTGGATGCCGCTGTCCTCGGTGATGACGGCGGGGTGTACCTCGGCCTTGAGGAAGTTGCGCAGCTTGGTCTCGTTCACGTCCAGGTCGCCCCGGATGAACACGATCACGAAGGAATCGTCGGCGTTGCGCTGGTACATGACCGCCTTGCAGGTCTGCTGCGGCCTGATCTTTAAAAACGCGCACAGGTCCTCGATGGTCTTGCAGTTCGGGGTGCTGACCTTCTCCAGCGGCGCGATCTCGCCGGGCTCGTTGGTCAGCAGGCAGGGGGCCGCCTCCATGTTGGCACGGTAGTCGCAGTCGCGGCACAGCACGATGGTGTCCTCGCCCACGTCGGTCAGCAGCATGTATTCGTGGCTGACCTTGCCGCCCATCATGCCGGAATCCGACGCCACCGCCACCACCTCGGGCACGCCGCAGCGGGCATAGATGCGGTTGTAGGCGTCGTAGCAGCGGGCGTAGTACTTCTCCAGATCCTCCTGGGAGGTGTGGAAGGAGTAGGCGTCCTTCATCGTGAACTCGCGCACGCGGATCAGGCCGCCGCGGCAGCGGGGCTCGTCGCGG
>JAFRJF010000095.1 GCA_017432405.1 Clostridia bacterium
TGATGTACGTCCATTCCGATGTAAACTGTGGTATGATCTTTCATGTGTAGTACCTCCCTTTTGTATGCGGTAATCCCTGTCCTTGGTTTGTTTTCCTCTTACCATTATACAGGTAAATCCACGATTTGTACATCCGTGGGGGTACTACATATTATCTTTTGGAGACCGCACCGCCTTAAGTTGATGACATTGCCCTTTGAACGATGAACCTTATGACCTGAGGCTGTTTCAAATCACATTTTTTAGATTCGCTATGAGCGCTGTAGCGGCAGCTTGCTGCCGCTACAGCTGCGTTTGCCTGCGATTAGGTGTTTTGAAACAGCTTTTTTGCGCATGTGTATCCCTGAAAAAACAACAGATCTGACAATGATATTAGCATTGACTAATTTATGGCTAAACCATATAATATATATAAATACTATACGTGTATACTATACACGAACAAATAAACCAAGCGAGGAGGAGTATTCCATGAGCACGATCAAGATCAAACAGGAAGGATCCCTGGAATACACGCTGGATCGCGGCTATGTGGCCAAGGTTGATACTTCAAAGTGCGTCAACTGCGGCACCTGCCGGGAGAGCTGTCCCGTTGAGGCCATCGAGGAGGCCCAGCGCTGGATCTGCCGCGTGTGTCCCGAGTGTACCGACCAGCCGGTGATGCGCCTGGCGGACATCGACGCCTTCTGCACCAAGCAGTCCTGCACCACGGCCTGCCCCTTGGGCATCAGCCCCCAGGGCTACATCGGCCTGGCCCGCAGCGGCAAGAACGAAGAAGCCTTCAGGATCATCTGGGAAAAGAACCCCCTGCCGTCCGTCTGTTCCCACATCTGCCACCATCCCTGCGAGCAGGTCTGCAAGCGCGGCGTGCTGGTGGACGAGCCCATGGCCATCCGGGGCATCAAGCGCTACCTGGATGAAAATGTCGAATACACCCGCCCGAAGTACCCGAGGCTGCACGACGAGCGCGTGGCCGTCATCGGCGCGGGCCCGGCGGGCCTGTCCGCGGGCCACTTCCTCTCCACCCTGGGCTATGACGTGACGGTTTTCGAGGCCAACAACGAGCCCGGC
Organism: Clostridia bacterium; assembly: GCA_017432405.1. The sequence goes on from JAFRJF010000095.1 coordinate 1,072, forward strand.
GGCATGCTGGTGCGCGCGATACCGGAGTTCCGGCTGGATCGCGACGCGGTGCGCAAGGACATCGAAAAGCTTGAAGAAGCCGGCCTGGACATACGCTGCGCGTCCCCCCTGGGCAAGGCCCAGATCAAGGCGCTGCAGGCGGAGTACGACGCCATCGTCGTCGCCGCGGGCACGCCCCACGGCAAGGAGATCACCTGGGTGCCGAAGTGGAACTACGACGCCGTGTACACCGCCATCCAGTTCATGGACTTCGCCAACAACGACCAGGATACCTATCGCATGCCCCACCAGAACTTCGTGGTGGAAGGCCGGGAGGGCGTCGTCATCGGCGGCGGCTCCGTGGCTATGGATACCGCCCGCACGGCGCTGCGCCTGGGCGCGAAGAAGGTCACCGTGGTCTGTCTTGAAGAGGGCGAATACGTGCCCGCCCACAAGTGGGAGAGGGACGAGGCCGCCGAGGAGGGCGTGGTCTTCATGGAGGGCTACAGTCCGAAGGCTTATACCGGCCGCGTGAACACCCTGGAGGGCATCGACTTTGTGAAGGTCACCAACTTTGCCAAGGACGAGAATGGCAAGATTAGCTTCGAGATCGACGACAACCAGCTGGTGCACATCCCCGTGCAGTTCTGCATCGTGGCCATCGGCCAGTACGCCGATCCCATCTTCCCCGAGGCGGACGGCGAGAACGTGTTCTATGCCGGCGACATCGCGGGCGGCGCCTGCTCGGTCATCGACGCGCTGGCCAGCGGCCGCAAGGCGGCCTTCGACGTGGACGCCGCCATCCAGCAGCGCGTGCTGCGCAACGCGGCGATCGGCCACAAGCTGGTGGCCGGCCCGATGGAGGAGAAGATCTATCCCTGCAACCGCCGCAAGACCCGCCATCACGAGCGCCCGATGCAGGCGGTCGAAGACAGGCTGAAGAACTTCGACGACGTGGAGATCACCTATACCGCAAAGCAGGTGCGGCAGGAAGAGCTGCGCTGCCTGGGCTGCGGCTACGCGCTGATCGATCCCGAGAAGTGCATCGGCTGCGGCGTGTGCCAGAAGCTGTGCCCGAAGGGCGACGTCATTTCCATGGTGAGAAAGTAAGGAGGGCAGTCAGATGAATAAGATCAAGAGAACGGCACTGGTCGTCGGCGCAGGCCCTGGCGGCAGCACTGCGGCATACTATCTGGCCAAGCTCGGCGTCGACGTCCTGTTCGTGGATAAGGAGACCTGGCCCCGCGACAAGATCTGCGGCGGCGTGTACGTCCCGGCGCTCTATCCCATGCTGAAGGAAATGGGCGCGTTTGACAATATGATGAAGTACCAGGCGTGCTCCATCACCGAATTCCGCCTCATCGACCGCGACGAGGACTACGTGGACATGAAGACCGAGCCGGCCATGATCGCCACCCGGCGCTTCACAGACGACTGGATCCGCCGCGCGGCCATCAAGGAGGGCGCGGATTTCATGGAGAACTACGAGGCCACCGGCCTCATCATACGCAAGGGCGTGGTCAAGGGCGTGCACGGCCTGTACCACAACCAGGATATGGACATCGAGGCGGACATCACCGTCATTGCCAACGGCTCCCACAGCGAGCTGACCCGCCAGCTGGGCCTGTTCCCGGACGACCCCGACCTGACCATGTATTGCTTCCGCGCCTACCTGGACGGCGTGGAGGGCCTGGCTCCCCACATGGCCGAGGAGTACTACGTGCCCATGGGCCTGAATGGCTGGAGCCCGATCTGCACCACCTGGCTGAACCCCCACTACGGCGGAAAGCAGGCGGTCCTGGGCCTCACCATCACCGAAAAGGCGCTGCGCGACACCGGCCTGTCCTCCATGGAGTTCTATGAGTACTGGCGCGACAACACCAAATTCGGCCACGAGCGCCTGAAGAACGCCACCCTGATCGACAAGTTCCGCGGCTGGCGGCTGCCTGGCTCCCGCAAGCTGGGCAACGGCGTGGTGCCCGGCGCCATCGCCATCGGCGATGCCATCGGCGCGGCCGAGTGCGCCTTCGAGTACGGCATCCCCTCCGCCATGACCGGCGGCATGATCGCCGCCCAGGTCATCGCCCAGTGCGCCGCGAAGGACGACTTCTCCTTCGAGGCCACCAGCGTCTACCAGAAGCTGGCGGAGAACGCGCTGAACCCCAGCCTCGGCTTCAACGCACTGTTCCGCGACGAGCTGCTGAACAAGGAAGACGTGATGAAGGACTTCTTCAGGTACGTCAAGGCCCAGAAGGACTATCCGAACATCATGTTCGGCGACACCGCCGCCAAGTACATGATGGAGGTCCTGCACCTGGATCTCGGCGGCAACAAGAGCAATCAGTAGGATGATACATTATACAGGCGCCCGCGGGTCAGACCCGCTGGCGCCTGTATATGCTTGCGGCTTACATTTTAAAGAACCGGATCATGTCCTCGTTGGCTTGTATACTCTCCGGATACTCGGGATGCAGCACGTTGAACACGTGGTCCAGCTTCCGCTCCGGGCTGGCATATTCCCGGTATTCGTGGGGGATGCCCTTCCCCGTCATGTATTCGTGCATCTGCTGCGTGTGGGTGTAGAGCAGGGAATCGGTGGGCGAGGTGCAGAACCAGACTCGCGGATAGCCGCCCGTCATGTAATACTCGTAGGAGGAATGGCGGACGTATGCCTTGTCGAAGGTGTATTTGTGGAGGATGAAGTAGAGCATTCGCGCGGAGAGGTTGGGCGGCAGCAGTCGCCAGTCAAAGCTGCCCTCCGGGCAGGATGCGGCATAGCCGGCGACGGGGAAGGGCGGCTTGCGGACGTGGAAGAAATCCGCGGACCTGCCGGTGGTGAACATGGCCGCGGCGAGCAGCACAAAGTGGCCGCCCGCGCTGTCCCCGGTGAGGCAGACGCGGGAGGTGTCAAAGCCGTATTCCACCTTGTGTGCATCGGTCCATTCAAGGACGTCGACCAGCTCGTTGAGGATCACGCCGATATCCCCCTCCGGGCACAGCGTGTAGTTCATGTTGACCACGCGAAAGCCCCTGCTGGCGAGGTATTGCCCGTGCTGGGCGTTGATCTCTTTGTTGCAGGAAATATAGCCGCCGCCGTGCATTTCAACGATCACGGGCAGCGGGGCGCGGCCCTGAACGGGCGCATAGACGTCCAACAGGTGCTCCGCCCTGCCGTCCCCGAGGTAGGGGATGTCCCTCATAATATGAACCCCGTAGGGGTTGGGATTGGCGGCAATGCGCGGCGCGTTGGCCCGGGTCTGGGCCTCTCTAACGATGTGGATAATTGGATTCATGGCTTTTCAGGATTTTTAAGCTCTCTTCAGCATCATGCAGAACCGTCTTTAGCCCGTAAGCTGTGTGAACCGGCCAATCACCGGCCGGGCGGGCTTTTCTGACCGATATTATACCATGTGACAGGGGTCTTTTCAATCTTTTCACCGTGGGCATCACCGTGGCCTACACGGTGCTGGCGATGGTCATGACGGTGCTGATGATACAGGTGATTGTGTATTGCATAAAGCCGGATGATGGTGGTATAATGGTGTTAACAATATATCCGTGATACCCGCGGGCTGCCGGATTCAAGAGGAGATGACGGTATGAACGGCAAATGCTTCTGCATAGCGCTCTGCATCCTGCCGGCGACGCTCCTGATGCCGATGACTTCGATCGCGGAGGGGGGACTTTGACATGCGTGAAATCCCAGTGACGGAGGTTGGACCGGTTTTCATCGGCCAAACCGAGAATGTGGAGGCCGCGACGGGCTGTACGGTGCTGATCGCGCCTAAGGGCATGCCCGCCGGGCTGGATGTGCGGGGCGGCGGTCCCGCCAGCCGTGAAAGCCAGCTGCTCAACCCGCTGATGGCCGCCCAGAGCATCCACGCCATCGTACTGGCCGGCGGCAGCGCCTACGGCCTGGGCGCGGCGAACGGGGTGATGGCGTATCTGGAGCAGCACGGCATCGGCTACGATACGGGTTATGCCCTGGTGCCCCTGGTGGCGCAGTCGGACATCTACGACCTGTCCGTGGGCGACGCTGCCGTGCGTCCGGACGCGGCCATGGGCTACGAAGCCGCCCGCCTGGCCATGGAAGCAGCAAATTACAGGGACGGCAACTATGGCGCGGGGTGCGGGGCCACCGTGGGCAAGCTGGCCGGGATGGACTGCTGCATGAAGTCCGGCATCGGAAGCTATGCCGTACAGCTCGGCGAACTGAAGCTCGGCGCCATCGTGGTCGTAAACGCCCTGGGGGACGTCTATGACTGGAAAACCGGACGGCAGATTGCAGGTATGCTGAACGAGGCAAAGGACGCTCTGCGCTCCAGCGCGGACTACATGCGTCAAAGCTATGCCGTGGTCGACAATAAGTTCACCGGGAACACCACGGTTTGCGCCGTGCTCACGAACGCCCGTTTCAGGAAGGCCCAGCTGTGCAAGATCGCCGGCATGGCCCATGACGGCTATGCCCGCTCCATCAATCCCGTGCACACCTCTGCCGATGGCGACAGCATCTACGCGGTGTCGATCGGCGACGTCGCCGTAGATCAGGATCTGGTGGGCGCGGTCTCGGCGGAGGTGGTCAGCGAGGCCATCATCCGCGCCGTGGAAAATGCCGAAGGCGCCTATGGATTCCCGGCGCTGCGGGACCTGGGCGGGAGATGACAGTGAAACTCGGGTGCGCGTAATAATTTGTAGTGGACCTCAGATATGTAAATATGGTATAATCGTTGTATTAAATGGGGGAAGGGACAGCTCCACATGCGCAACTATCTGTTTGACCTGTGTTCAATACCGATCTATATGCTGATCCTGTGGACGTGCTACGCGCGCAAGATATACAAGGATCAGGCCAGCCGTATCTTCATCACGATGAATGCGGTATCGCTGCTGTGCGCCGTGTTGAATGTTGCGATGGAGTTTGCCGTCAATCCCGTCCCGATCAGCCGGACTGCCGTTTTTTGGGGAAGCCTGACAAACTACCTGTATCTGTTCTTCAGGAACGGCACCCTCGTGCTTTACCTGCTGTTCGTGTTTGCCATCACGCGGACTGAATTCAGGATACGGTCGCCCCTGATGCGATGCCTCCTGTGGGCGCCCAATGGCGTTCTGGTGCTGTTGCTTCTCCAGAATCTGTTTACGCACACCGTCTTTAACGTGACCACCGCAGAGGGCTACACGCGCGGCCCGTTGATGATCGCGCTGTACATCATCGCGGGCATCTACGGCCTGAGCGCCGCGGGGTACAGCTTCGCCGTGCGAGAATACCTCCCGGCGGAGAAGTGGGCCGCGCTGATCTCGGTATTCGTGCTGACCGTCATCGCGGTGATCGTGCAGATGATCAAGCCGTATTATCAGGTCGAGCTGTTTTCTACCAGCATCGGCTCGCTCATGATCATGCTGCTGGTCATGCGCCCGGAGGAGTCCATTGACGCAAGCGTCAATATCTCAAGCTGGAAGGCCTACCGGGACGACCTGAGAAATATCGTGCGATCGGGCCAGCGGGTCCAGATCGTCGTCGTGCGCATGGGAAATGCCGACGAGATACGCAGCTACATCGGTGAAAACAAGTTCAACGACTTTGTCAAGGAGGTTGCCGATGAGATCGAGGGGCTGTACAATCGCCTCCACGTCAGGATCAGCCTCTATTTCGAGCGCCCCGGGACCTTCTACCTGATACTGGACGACATGGGCGTCGACGTGCCCGCCCTTGTGCCGGATTTTGTGGACGCCACGACGGAGCGGGTGAAGAGATACGCGGATCAGGGCGTGCGGTTTGACCCCAAATTCTGCGTGATCCACGTGCCCGACGACATGAACACCTTCGAGGATATCATCAACATGGGCCATCGGTTCAAACGCCTTGGCGCCCACGACCAGGTCCTGTTCGTGGCCTCCGGGCTGGTGGGCTCCAGGGATTACCGCATCATCAGCCACATCGACGGGATACTGAACCGGATCATCACTGAAAACACGCTGGAGATGGTCTACCAGCCGATATTCGACATTCGGGAGAACCGGTTCAGGTCGGCGGAAGCCCTGGCCAGGATCAGGGATACGGAATACGGTACGATCTCCCCTGCGGTATTCATTCCGGCGGCTGAGAGCGCCGGGCTCATGTGGCCCATCGGGAAAATCATACTGGAGACCGTGTACCGCTTCATCTCCCGGCACGACCTCGAATCGCTGGGCCTGTCCTATATCGAGATCAATCTCTCCATGGCCCAGTGCCTCCAGCGGGAGCTGCCGGAGACGATCAGGCGGCTGCAGGATAAATACGGCGTCTCGCCGAGCCAGGTCAATTTTGAGGTGACGGAGACGATGTTTGGCAACCTCAGCGGCGTCATGGAGAAGAACCTACGGGAGCTGGCCGCCATGGGCTATACCTTCTCGCTGGACGACTATGGCGTGGGCTATTCCAATATCCAGAGGCTGAAGAGCCTCCCCCTCAGCCTCATCAAGGTCGACAAGAGCCTCGTGGACGACATGTTCTCGGAGGATGGCAAGGTCATCATCGAGAACACCGTGCACATGATGCAGGGCATCCACAAGAAGCTGGTGGTGGAGGGCGTGGAGACGAAGGAGGCCGTGGACGCCCTGAGCAGCCTGGACTGCGATTACATTCAGGGGTATTACTATTCCAGGCCGCTGTCGGCCGGTGATTTTGTGCGGTTTATGCAAGCGCGCAACCGAACCGGCGCGTAGTCGCTTCATGGCGCAAGACCCGCTGCATGCGCTGGCGCTCCTTCAATCGGCCCAATGATTATATAGGCAAAGATCAGAAATCAATAAACCTGTGGCAGAATAGCTGAGATCTACACGCGCCTGTTTGCTATAGCTTGAAACGATTCCCGGTTAAACGGAGGCATACGGTGAAAAAGGCAAGGGAACAATCCATTCATAAAAGAACGATACGCGCGTTGGTCATCATGGCCATCATGCTGGTCCCGGTCTGCGTCTTCATGGTCCTTGGAGGCATGCGCCTTGCCAAGGACAGGGAGAGCGCCCAGATCAAGCTGAAGATGGATGCCCTCGCGCAGCTCGTCGACAACGAAAATGAAATGTACACCGCTGCGGTGGAGGCGTTTGACAAGAACCTGGCCACCCATGTGAATATGATGCGGGTATCGCTGGGCACTCTGATTTCCGAGGACGGTTATGTCGGCCCGCGCACGCTTTCGGATGGATTTGTGGTGGAGCTGCGGGGCGACGATGTCATACTGCCCGAGGGCATGCCCGGGGGCTCGCTCAAGCTCACCCGAAGCGGCATTGAACAAAGCCTTGCTTCAGGTAAGCTGAGAACAGGACGCTTCAAGGTTGAGGAAGCGGCTTCAGACAGCGCTTCCCTGCTTGCAGATGCGCAGGATACCGCGGAGGATACCGTCGTCCAATACCAGCCGGGAGAGTATTACCTGTCCTTTGGAAGAATTGCAGACAGCCTGGTCTATGTGAGCATGATTTCCAAATCCATGTTTGACGAGGTGGTCAACAGCTATGTCCAAAGAAACTATACTGCCGTTGAGAATGAAAATGGCGGGTTTGGAGGCATAACCCTCGTCGTCAACGAGCAGGACGGCAATGTCGAGCTCCTGAAGGCATACGGGGACGTCGGCGCCTACGACAGCCTGTCGGATGTTGGGATCACTCCGGACCAGATCCTGAACCGGACGCCTTTGCTGATCGTCAATAATACGACCTATAGCTGCAACTATTCGACGATCCAGGGCGCCTGGGACGGCTGGGAGGCCCCGGTCATGATCCAGATGCTTCCGGTTGTGACCATCGGCACGCGAAGCCTGGTCCAGTCGGCGATCATCAGTTATGTGATGGTGCTGATCCTCGTGAATATCATCGTATACGTGATGTCCGTCCAGCGCCACGTCAGGGATCACGTCATCACCGAGGCGCAGGCGGCCCGCTACACGCCCAAGAGGCTGCGCATAAGAATGACGAATGCCGCCGTGATCGGTACGATCGCGATCTTTGTGATCGCCCTGATCGTCCAGGGCGTGGGGCAGCTGTATATCGAGCTGAGGTATGGTCAGGATACCTTGCGCGTGTTTTCAAAGCAGCTGGAGCAGGAGAACCATCGTCAGAACGAGATCCTGCAGCGCATTCAGGAGGATTGGTACGTCTACTATGGCGAGCACATGGCTTCGCTGTTGACCGCCTGTCCCAGCCTTGCCACATCCGGGATGCTTCAGAACTGGTGCGACATACTGAGCGTGGATTTCATCATGCTTTTCGACGGTCAGGGCAAGGAGACGCTGTGCAGTCGGGATTATGTGGGCTTTACGCTGGACAGGGGATTGGGCCAGAAGGGGTCGGAATTCCGCCGGTTGCTGTATGGACTGTCGAGCATCGTCCATGAGCCCTCCGTGGATTCGACCACGGGCATGGAGCGGCAGATGATCGGTGTAAAGCTGGATCTGCCGAATGCCAGCGGTGGGGAACAGCATGGCGCGCTGATCATGGCGCTGCTGCCGGAGCAGACCAGGCAGACCGAAAACCTGTTCCACATCAATGAGCAACTGGCGCAGCTCGAAGCAAAGGGTACGCTATGCTTCAATGCCGACGCGTCCTCCGGGGTGATTCGCTTTTCCGGCGACGCCAAAATGGCGGGCCAGGCCATTCAGGATTGCGGGCTTTCGGAAAACAGCCTGCGGGACGGCTATATGGATTTTATGATCGTGAACGGCGTCAGGCGGTTTATCGTCACGTTGAAGCAGGACAGCTCGGTATTCTATTACGCGCTGGATCTGAAGGTGATGTTTGGACATACCCTGGCGTATGCGGGTATTACCGCGGTCCTGTTTGCGCTCGCGGTTGCGGTTGTGCTGGTGAACGTGTTCAGGGACTATAACGACAAGGTTTACGCCGCCTGGGCGGTCGTCCGCATGCCGGGAGAGGATTCACAGGCGCTGCTGGATTCGCGGAAGGAAGCGCGCCCGGCGCAAGAAAAGCCCGGCGACGTGAAATCCCATGAAAAGCATGGGACGATCAAAAAGCTCGTCGGCAAGCTCGTCGATAAGGTGTCGGATACCACCCAATGGAGGAACCGCACGCCGGAGGACAAGGCCAACCTCATGTTCCAGGCGAGCATGCTGGTGCTGCTCGTATCCTGGGCAAGCCTCCTGCTCAGCAAGAACATCGTCTACAGCAAATACGATTCGCTGGCCGGGTTCCTGCTTCGGGGTGACTGGATGCGGGGCGCCAACCTGTTCGCCTTCTGCAGCATATTCCTGGTCATCGCCTATGCCTACCTGATCAATCTGCTCAGCCGTGGCATATTGACGCTGATATCCGGCTTTCTGCTGGGAAAGGGGCAGACCTTCTGTCGGCTGCTGTACAGCTTCGTCAAGTATTTTTCGCTGTTTGTCGTGCTGTATCTGATCCTGCACTATCTGGGCTTCCCCATCGGCACGGTGGTGGGTTCTTTGAGCATCGCCTCGCTGGCCCTTTCCCTGGGCGCGAAAGATCTGGCCGCGGATATCCTGGCGGGCTTATCCATCGTGTTCGAACGCGCCTTCCAGGTGGGCGATATCGTGGAAATCAATGGAAAACAGGGCACTGTACAGGAAATCGGCATGCGTTCGACCAAGCTGATCGTTCCGGTCAACAACGTGTTGGTCATCAGCAACCATGAAATCAGGGATATCCTGAACCTGACCCAGGACGTATCGATGTATCAGATGGCGTTGAAGGTCAGGCTCTCCCAGTCCCTGACGGACACAGAGGCGGTGCTGAAGCGGGAATTGGCTTCCATACAGAGGGGGAATGAAAGGATCATCTCGCTCAGATACCTCGGCGTGACGGCGCTGGGCGGTGGCCTGGGCGAGGAATCGGCGTCCCTGGTCACGCTGGCTATCGGCGCGTACTGCCGTCAGGAAGACATAGAAGACATTGAACTCTACCTGAAACGGGAGATCCGGTTGATGTGCGAACGTGAGAATATAAGGATCGGGTAACTGTTCGGCGCTGGGCGCATCCGCATCTTCTGTGGCGGCGTCTACGCCGCAACGACCGAAAGCCCCGCCGCTCCCGACTTCGACGGGTACGGCGGGGCTTTCGCATGGCGCTTAGCGCCTGCCATGCGGGCGTTTGATAAAGCCATGATGCTCAAGGCGTCCCTTTTGTCGGTCGATCTCGGCCTTCAGCTGCTTCACAGCATCGTCGGCGGACGATTCATCATAGAGCATGGCGATCAGCGCATCCTGTTTCTCAATCAGGTCAATACGGATCAGACTGGCCGGCTCAAGCCTTTCTGCAACCCTGCTTTTGCGCGCCTCAAAGCGCTTTTCCGCTTCCCGCTGCATGCGCTCCGCCTCCGCCTTTACGGTGGCGATACGCGCCTGCACGCGCTCGGTCCTATACACCACCTCGGGATAGGCGTCGGCGAAGCGGCTGTAGAAGTAAGACCTGTTGGTCAACAGCTGGCGCACTTCCCTGCTGATGTCCTCGGTATTGTCCGCCTGGCTGCTGTCCACGCCGGTCTTTACCAGCTTCAGCACGAACCAGGAGATCACGAAATCCGCGGCGAGTATCGCCAGCAAAACCGCCGCGATGACCTTCCGGGTGTTCAACGGGATGCGGTCCAGGGCAGGGAAGAGGACGGGATTGACGATGTGAATGATCGCCACGCCAGCCAGGCCGAACAGCGCCAGGTTGCCGATCCAGACCCGCCCGTTCAGGTTCATGGGCTTTTGACTGTAATCCCACCATCGGGCGTGGAAGATCTTTTCGAGCACATAGCTGGTCAGGTATTCCACGACGCCGCAGATCAAGAGGGACAGGGCGAAGGTCGCCACGACGCCGGATTCAACGCTGGCCAGATTGCCCACGACGACGGTGATCAGCACCACCCCAAACCCGTAAATGGGAAGTATCGGCCCCGTCAGGAACCCGCGGTTGATAAAGCGGTGGTATTGGCGGTATTTGAGTATGACCTCCATGCACCAGCCCGCAAAACCAAAGATAAAGAATTGCAGGACGATATTGATCCAGTAAGACATACTTCCATCTCCTTTCAACGATCGGGCCCTGGACAGCGCAGTCATTTCATCATAATAACACATTTTTCCGTAAGAATGCTTATAAAACTGATAAAATAGGCATAAAACTCAAATATATAACACAAATAACATATTGGTTTTGATTCGAAATCTGTTATAATCCGGTTTTTGACAGCAAAATCGAGAAAAAAGCCGCAAAAGGCCAGTAAATAGGGCATTTTGAGGCTTTTAAAAATTTACCGGATACACGTTACATCAAGGGTTTTTCGTCACAGAGCAGATATTTCTCATTACTTTAACAGGGACGATCTGCTTGGAGGTGCAGAAGCCGAAGGCATCATGCAAA
>JAFRJF010000096.1 GCA_017432405.1 Clostridia bacterium
GCGCCAAGCGCCACGGTGCCCCAGTCGCTGTTGTTGCTGGCGAGGGTGAGCAGGGGGTTCTGGGCGAAGGTGGCGGTGAGGGTGAGGTCGTCGGAGACGGTGAGGGTCTGGCTGGCGGCGGTGAGGCTGTTGACCTCGGCGGCGTTGCTCCAGCCGCTGATGTGGTAGCCGTCGGCGGCGGTGGCGTTGACGGTCACCGTGGTGCCGGGCAGGACGTTGTAGACGTTCTCCTGCTCGGTGGCAAGGACGCCGGCGGGCATGGCGCTGACGGTGCCGTAGACCTCAATCTTGGAGATGCCTTCATATCCAATCATTTCGCCCAAGTAATAAACATAGCGGCTACTGCTTTCGCAGTAGAGATTCAACGTGGCAGAAGAGGCGGTGATGGTGTAGGGGGAAGCGTAATCGAAGTAGAGTTTGTATCCGGTGACGTTGACGCCTTCTGCGGCCGAGAGGGTTATCGTCCCGCTCTTGCCGTCACCGTACTGAGCCATCCATACACTCCATTCGTATGTCGTCTGTCCTGCGAAGGTGACGGTGGCCACGTTGTCGAAGGTCTGGCTGCCGCTGGTGAAGCTGCCGCTGGCGTTGATGGTGGTGAGGAGGGTCTCCGGGACGGTCACCAGTGGCATCTCCACGGTGCCCCACTCGCTGTTGTTGCTGGCGAGGGTGAGGACGGGGATTTCGTTGAAGGTGGCGGTGAGGGTGGCCGGGGTGGCGGGCATGGTGTAGGGGTGGCTGCCGCCGAGGCGGGCGTCGCCCTCGACGGGCTCGGTCTGGTCGCTCCACTGGGCGAGGTAGCTGCCCTCGGCGGGCGTGGCGGTGACGCTCAGCTGGGTGCCGGGCAGGACGCGGTAGGTGTTAGCCGTGGTGCCGGCGGTCACGCCGTCGGGGTAGACGGCATCACTATGGTTGGCCGTGCAGGTGATGGTTTTGCTGCCTGTTTTGACAGCGCCGATTGAATCGTAGTAGTAGCTAATTGTTCTGCTTCCATCGAAGGGCTCGCTGATGGTGATGGTGGCATTGGCGGCGCTGGGGCTATAAGATTGGAAGCTGTTGATGCTCACCGGATTTGCTCCATACACTTGCATGAGCATATTGTGGAGGGATACGGTAGTCTGGTAGGGGAAGGTGACGTTGGTGACGGTGTTGCCATCGATAGTGATGTCGTAGGTCGTCTCAGCGGGCGTGTAGCCGTCGAGCGTCACGCTGCCGCCCTGGCCTGCGTTGAGGGTGAGCAGGGGGTTCTGGGCGAAGGAGGCGGTGAGGGTGGTGTTCTCGGCAGGCATGGTGAAGGTCTGCTTGGCGCCGAGTATGCTGTCGACAGCGGCATCGTTGCTCCACGAGGCCACGAAGTTGTTCTCCGCCGGGGTGGCGTTGACGGTCAGCTCCGTGCCGGGCAGCACGCGGAAGGTATTGGCCTGCGCGGTGATGACCACGCCAGGGATAGTGACGGCGCGGGTAATGTTCAGGTTCTTGACATAAATACCGTTTTTATTAGCGTCGCTAATAGCATGTATACCCACATAGTAGGTGCCGTCTTCGGTCGGGGTGAAGGTACCCGTGTAATGGCTATATTGTCGTGGTGGATTAGTGTTGCCTACCACCAAGCTGCCAGCCGATAGGGCATCGGCAGTGTTAGCGGAAGCAGCTTTCACTTCGAAAAGTTCATTATTAGCAGAGGCTCTTTTGGCATCAAAACTTATAGTATAGGTAGTTCCAGCTTCTACCTCGATGGCAGGGGTTATCAGCCAGTCGTCGCCAGGTTGGGTATTATGAAAAGTATAGGAGGCAGAAGGGTCGACCGAACTAGTACTAAATGTCCATGTGCCATACATGTTGGAATGGCCATTGTTGTCAACCACGGTCATCTGGTTGAACAGTGCTTGCGTTGTCAGGGCATTGCTGAATACCGTGTCGAATGGGATTACGCCTTCAATGGCCACGGTGCCGTTGCCTTCAGCGGCGAGGGTGAGGGTGTCGGGGGCGAGGATGTTGAGGTGGAAGTAGGCGGAGTCGTAGGTGTAGTCGTCATTGCCCTCAAAGACTGCATAGATGTCGCACTGGCCGGGGCCGATGACTTGGATGTCGCCGCTAGCGAGGACCATGACGACACTGGGGTCGGTGGTGGCGTGGCGGACGAAGAGGGTGGTGCTAGATGCCGCGAGGGCGGCGCGGAAGTTGTCGCTTGCCGTGGTTTGGAGGCTGGCGAGGAGGTTGTCGGTGAAGCCGAGGTAGGCTGTGATGGTGGTGTCGTTGGGCATGGCCGAGCCGCCGAGGGTCCAGGCCAGGGCGGGGCTGTCCTTGTAGGTGATGCTGAGCGCGGCGTTGTAGGCCGGCATGGTGAAGGTCCAGTTGTTCTCCGCCGTGCGGGTGACGGTGGAGCCGTCTTGGTGGCCATAGACCTCGATGGTCTGCACGCCGCCCCAGATGCCGCTGGCCTGGTCGCTGATGGTGGTCTTGGGATAGTAACTGTCGTCACCAAACAGGGTGGCCACGAAGGGGGCC
>JAFRJF010000097.1 GCA_017432405.1 Clostridia bacterium
ACCAGAACCGCGTTGACCGACGCTTTGCATGATGCCTTCGGCTTCTGCACCTCCAAGCAGATCGTCCCTGTTAAAGTAATGAGAAATATCTGCTCTGTGACGAAAAACCCTTGATGTAACGTGTATCCGGTAAATTTTTAATAGCCTCAAAATGCCCTAGTTACGGGCCTGTTGCGGCTTTTTTCTCGATTTTGCTGTCAAAAACCGGAGTTTAGCACAGGGCACGGGGGTTTGCAACACGGATAGGTAAATTCCACTTTAGAAAATGGGGAATGGGAGCGATGACTGTATAGCGCATAAAAGCCCCGGCGGCTGTTGCCGACAGGGCTGGGCTTACCGGAACAATGGGGATTTCAGACCATCTGAAACTCCTTGTAGAGACGCTCCCGATAGTCGGTATCATTTGCTGCGCGTTCAACATCGGCGGACCGCCCCAGCGAAAGGAGCTTGGAGATGAGGGAGGCAAACAGGGCAGCCCCTTCGGCGCGGCCCTCGGCGCGGCCCTCGGCGCGACCCTCGGCGCGACCTTCCGCGCGACCTTCCGCAAGCCCCGCTGCACGGGCTTCCTCACGCGCCTCCTCGCGCGCTTCCTCCCGGATGAATTCCAATTGCTCCTCCATGTTAAAATATCCAAACATAAGCTCCGGCACCTCCTCTTTGGCGAGATATTCTCTCAATACGTTTCTGTCCCTGCAGATGCGAAGTGATTCCCTTACGGCCTTCTCGGTTTTTCCGTAGCGCCGGATCTGCTGGTCGAATATCCGGCAGAAGGTGATGTACTGGTCGATGATGTCTCCGCGCTTGCTGTCATAGATCATCTTTGCCCGTATATCCACAAAGCCGGGAGCATCGTCTCCAAGCTGAAAGACATCTTTGGAGAGGGATATTTCATCCGGCCTGTTGCCACGTTCGCCCGGGTAAATCACATACAGCTCGGGCTTGGGGAGCTCAACCGTCCTCGTGCCGTAGATATTGATGTGATTATTGCGGATGTACCTTTGATAGGTTTCGCCCAGGTACATCAGAAAGCGGATCAGTATGTTGACCGTCCAGGTCGACTGGTGTTCCACGAGGATCATCAGCCGGTTGCCGACGATGAAGCCCAGGTCGTTGTACTGGGCGTTCAACAGCTTGTGATCCAGCGTGACCAGCGTGATATCCTTGATGCTTGTCACGTCGTCCTCCGGGTGTAACACGGCATACATCTGAAGCAGGTATTCCGGCTGGGCGAACAGATCGCAGAAGACGCTGTCCTTGGCGTTCCGGTTGACCTGATCGTCCAGGGGCTTCAGGATGCTGCCGGCCATGCGGCTTTCGTCTCGGGGCACTGTTCATCACCTCCCTAAACCGTCCTGTTGTTATTGTAATGCATTATTAACGAAAATGCAAGCTGTTTTGCACGCTTTTGTTCGGGTGAACAGATCAATACGGCAAAAAAGGCGACGGACACGGGGATTTATATGGATAAGGGCAACAAGAAAACGTCCCCGCCGGGGCGGAGACGCTGTCGATGATGCTGTCGGGCCGGTTGGTTGGAACGCGGGCGTTCATGGTTCCCGATCCGCTGGAAATAGCGCTTACTTCGCGCTGTTCAGATAAGCCGCGACGCGCCTGGCCACGTTGGCCTTGATGTTGTTGTAGAAGATCGCGTAGTCGTCCTGGTGGTAGCTCTGCGGCCCGGCGAGCTCTACCATTTCGTTGGGTATGGCGTCGGCGTGCGTCACGACCGTGCCGCGGGCGAGACACACTTGCGCGTCGCCGCCAATGTCGCGGATGTCGGTCGCGCCGGTATTTACGTCCATCACGATCGAGCCGAGGTTCATGTCGGCTGGCGCGTAGGTCTCGTCGCGCTTCCAGTTCAGCGGGTTGATCGCAACGCCGTTCGGCAGCATTGCGGGGTTCGGGGCGTTTAGCTCCACGTTTTTGGGACCCTCGGCGTGCCAGCTGATGATGACGCCCGTGTCGCTCTCGCCGGCAGCGAACCGCATGTGCGGGTTGGCGGCGAGGTCTTCTCTTGTGATGGAATAGCCTATGGCGTATGCGGCCACCATGCGCTGGTAGTATTCAGGATGTGCCTTGAAATAACCCTTCAGAACAAGGCGGAGGATGGCCGAGCCCTGGCTATGCCCCGCAATGACGAACGGACGGCCGTCGTTGCAATGCTTGAAGTAGTAGTCGAGCGCGGAGGTTATGTCGCCGTAGGGCATGCCGCAGACGGCCTCCTCGATGGACCCGGTCCTTTTCCAGGTGAGACCGGCGTGCATCATGCTGGCCTGGCGGTAATACGGGATGAACAAATTCGTGGATTCCTCAAACACACTCGACTTGATCGCGTGCTCGATTCCGATGCCCTCCAAAACCTCGGCGTTGTCGAGCGCCGCGTAATCGGGGTCGCCTTCGTTCGCACTCATGTACATCGTTGAATAGATGTAGAACGTGTCAACGTCCTTGGTAATCTCAGGCAGCCTGTACCAGTTGGCCTTCTTGGAGTAGTCAATTTTATCCATTTTTCCTGCCCTCCTGTTGTGAAATAAAACGGATACCAACGATCTGGCACTTCCGAACCGATACAAATAATATAACATAAACCCGTCCAATAATCAATTGCTTTAAGTAATTGTTTTGTTTTGACCAACACCATCGGGTTTTGTATTGACAACCTCGATTCTTTACTTATATAATGGATTTATCCCTTTACAGAAAGGCTTTTGCGCTTCGTTCCCGGTTGTTATCGGGGGAAAGGAAATACCCATGGGCAATTATCGCAACTTCAAGCTGGTCACCTACTTCGTGGCCCAGGCCACGGCCCACGTCACACGGGAGGAATTGGAAAAACAACTTGCTTTCTTTGAAAAGTACCTGCGCCTGGACAAGGTCTACCTGGAGCCCTGGCGGGGGCAGCTGGCCAGCCACGAGCAGGTGGAGCTGTGCCGCGAAGTGTTCCATGCCCACGGCATCGAGGTGGCCGGGGGGCTGACTACCATCATCCCCACGCCCGAGGGCGCGAAGTCCAAGCAGCGACTGTTCGACACCTTCTGCTACAACGACCCGGCCATGCGGGCCAAATTGAAGGATGTCAGCGCCTTCATCGGCGGGCACTTCGATGAATTCATCATCGACGACTTCTTCTTTACGGGCTGCGCCTGCGCCGACTGCGTGCGCGAGCGGGACGATTTCAACAAAGTCCACGGCATCGCGGACGGCAGCTGGCAGGCTTACCGGCTGGACCTGCTGCGCAGGGTCAGCGAAGAGGACATCATCGCCCCCGCGAAGGCGGCGAACCCGAACTGCAAAATCACCATCAAGTATCCCAACTGGGCCGAGAGCTACCAGGAGACGGGCTACAACCCCGCCGAGCAGCGCAAGCTGTTCGACATGGTCTACACCGGCACCGAGACCCGGGACCCGGTGACCACTGACCAGCACCTGCCCCGGTATCTGAGCTATTCGCTGATGACCTACTTTGAAAACATGTGGCCGGGGCGAAACGGCGGCGGCTGGTTCGACAACTTCGACACCCACATCACCGAGCACTACCTGGAGCAGGCATACCTGACGGCGTTTTCAAAGCCGAAGGAGCTGATGCTGTTCTGCTTCCAGTCCCTCTACGATAACATGTATGTTCCGGCACTGGGATATCAGCTGGACAGGCTGGACGCGCTGCTGGACCATGCGGGCAAGCCCGTGGGCATCCCCTGCTACCTGCCCGACGACTGCCAGGGCGAGGACATCGTGCAGGACTTCCTGGGCATGATCGGCCTGCCCGTCGTCTGCACGCCCTACTTCCCGGAGGACGCGAAGCAGCTATTGCTCACCCGGTCCTCGGCCTGCGACCCGGAGGTGGTGGACAAGCTGGAGGGCTGGCTGAAGCGCACCGGCGGCGACGCGATCGTCACCACCGGCTTCCTGGAGGCGACGATGGATCGGGGCGTGCAGAGGCTGACCTCGATCCGGCTGCGGGGCCGGCATGTGACCGTGGACCGCTGGCGCGTGGAGGACGCCGACCGCCAGAACCGCTGCCTCTATCCGATGGGGGAAGCGCCCGTGTCCCTGCCGGTGGCGGAGTTCCGCAACAACGCCACCTGGGCGGTGGTGAAGGGTATGCGCGGCGAGGAGAGCTACGGCGTGCTGCTGGAGGACGTCTACTGCGACAGCCGGCTGTGGACGCTGGCCGTGCCAGACGCATTCCCGGACTTCTACCACATCCCCGCCGAGGCCCTCAGCCGCGTCCGCCAGGCCATGCCGGTGAACGGTATTTGGCTGGAGGGCGGCGCCCGGATCAGCCTGTTCGTCTACGACAACGACACCTTCGCGGTGTACCCCTACGTGATGGAGGGTGTGCAGCGCAGCGTCGTGCGGCTGCACGTGAAGGGCGCGAAGGCGCTGGCGCTGCCCTGCGAAGGCGATAAGCGCCTTGAGCCGCTGTATTTCAAGGGCGACGAGGCCGTATTCGAGGTGGAGGCCATGCCGGGGCGGTATGTGCTGTACAGGATCGAGAAACAGGGGGGCGTCAGCGCCAAGTCCGCGATTCCCGAAGCGTTGGGGACGATTCCGGAAAACGCCTTGGCGGGGCGAAGCATCTGAGACATCGCCCCTATGCTAAAAGTATCGTAACTGATGTATCCTAATACTGGTTTGTGGGGGATTACGCAAGGCAAAAGGAATGACTACTGGCGTATCCAAAAGCCTTCCCCAGCGACCGAAGGGAGCGGTTCAGGGGAAGGTGGCCCGCGTAGCGGGTCGGATGAGGTCGTTCCCGCTGCGGTAACGATGGTTTCTGCGCTTCCTTCCAGGAGAACGACCTCATCCGTCACGGCGCTTCGAGCCGCGCCACCTTCCCCTGAACCGGCAGCTTCGCTGCCTGGGGAAGGCTGTTGGATACCACGTCAGCTCGACAAATCAGTATTTACCTGCCTGAATACAAAACATCACTATTCCGGAGCGTGATCACATGACCGAACGACTGTATTACGACGACGCCTATCTGACCGAATTTGATGCGCGGGTGGTTGCGTGCGTTCCCGACGGGGAGGGCTTTCGCCTGCGCCTGGACCGCAGCGCCTTCTATCCAACTTCCGGCGGGCAGCCCCACGACACGGGCACGCTGAACGATGCGCATGTGCTGGACGTGACCGTGGGCGAGGACGGCGACGTGTGGCACATCGCGGACGCGCCGCTGGCGGCGGGGGAGGCGGTGCACGGCCGGATCGACTGGCCCCGCCGCTTCGACCACATGCAGCAGCACGCCGGGGATCACATGATCGCCAGCGCCCTGTGGCGGCTGTTGGGCGGGGTGACCATCGGGCTGCATGTGAGCCATGACGTCTCCACCATCGACGTGGCCATGCCCGAGGGCGTCACCCGCATCAGCCCGGAGGACATCCGCCGGGTGGAGGCGGACGTGAACGAACGCATCCAGCGGGACGTGCCCATCCGCTGCTGGTTCCCGGAACCGGAGGAGCTGAAGACGCTGCCCCTGCGCAAGCCGCCGACGGTGTCCGAGCACGTGCGGGTGGTGGCCATCGGCGCGGACGAGATGGTGGCCTGCGGGGGCACCCATCCCGCCACGGCGGGCCAGCTGGGCCTGGTGAAGGTGCTGGGCGTGGCCCCCGCCCGGGGGAAGATGCGGGTCAGCTTCGTGGCGGGCATGCGGGCCTTCAGGGACTACCAGAGTATGTACGATCGCGCCCACGAAGCCGCCGCCCTGCTGTCCACGTCGACGGACAACCTGGCCAACCACGTCGCCGCCCTGCAGGAGGCGCTGAAGGAGGCCAATATGGCGCTGAACCGCCTGCGCAGGGACGCCGCGCTGCGGGAACTGGAGGGGATGCTGGAAACCGCCCCCCGCGCGGCGGGCGGCGCGACCGTGGTCGCCCGGATGCTGGAGGGGGACGCCAATCTCGTCAAGGACGCCGCCTCCCAGCTGATTCGGCGTCCGGGGGTCGTGGCGCTGCTGGGCGCGCGGGTGGATACGGACCACGCCGTTTTCGTGTTTGCCCGCTCGGCTGACGTGGACATCCACATGGGCAGGCTGCTCTCTGAAGCCGCAAAGCCCCTGGGCGGCAAGGGCGGCGGACGCCCGGACTTCGCCCAGGGCGGGGGACCGGTGGAGATTTTGGATGAGGCGGAGAAAAGGATTAGGGGCAAATAACATGTTCGACTACGATTTTGACGCCGCCATATTCGACATGGACGGCACGCTGCTGGATACCATGCCCTATTGGCGCTATACCACGCTGGAGTTCATGCTGCACCACCAGCTGCCCGTCTCCGATGAACTGCTGACGCGGATGTACAAGACCTCCTCCCGCAGGCTGGTGATGCAGGTCTCGGATCAAAACGGCCTGAACCTGGATAAGCGGGCGGTGATCACCGAGATGGAGGGCTATATGAACCGCCACTATCTTTACGACGCGAACCTGAAATGTCCCTCCGTGCCCGCCTTCCTGGGAAGACTGAAGCGGCAGGGGGTGCGCATGTGCGTGGCCACCGGCTCGCCCCGGGCATACGCCCGCAACGGCCTGCGGCGGCTGGGGCTGCTGGATTACTTCGACTTTGTCACCGACAACTACGAGGGAGCGCTTACAAAGGACAAGCCCGGCTATTTCGACGCGCTGCTTGCGCGCCTCGGCGTGACGCGCGAGCGCTGCTGGGTGTTCGAGGACGCGCTGTACGCCATGGAATCGGCCAAGGCCAGCGGCCTGCGGGTCTGCGCCATCGAGGACGACGCCCAGCTGGCCGACCGGGAGGGTATCAGGGCCCTGGCGGATGTGTACATACGGGATTATGTTGAATTGATGTAGGCGAAAAGTCGGCGGCTTATGCAGATTCGGATTTGTCGAGCTGACGCCAAGGGAATAGGGAATAGGCAATAGGGAATAGGCAATAGATAGGACTGGCGGCTGCCGCGTACATATCGATATTGTGCGTGCCGTCCTAAAGGAATAACTACCTGTATCAGCAGCGAGATGAAGTTAGTCCTTCAGTGCGGCGTCTGCGCTGCCGTTACAGGCTTTAGGGGAGATTTTGGGCTTCTCTTTCTTCGCGGGAACGTTTCCTTTGTCTTGGCTGCGACGTTTCGTGCGCGGCTTTTCCTATTGCCTATTCCCTATTGCCTATTGCCTTGGCGACAGCCCGACAAATCAGAATTATTCGACCAAATAAACACGCCCAATAACGCAATGGGACGGCGACATATGTGTCGCCGTCCCATTGCTTGCGATCATCACAGCGCCTCGATCAGCGCGTCCACGTCCTTCGCAGTGGTCGCCCAGCTGGTGGCCAGGCGCATCACCACGCGGCCGTCGGGCAGGTTTTCCCAGAAGCCCATCTCCACGCGCCGGGAGAGGGCTTCTGCCTTCTCGGGGTCCAGCGCCACGAAGACCTGGTTCGTGGGGGCGACGAAGGGCTGTATGTAGCCCTTTGCGTCCAGCGCCGCGCGGATGCGGTCCGCAGCTTCGACGGCGCTCTTGCCGATGGCGTCATAGAGGCCGTCGGTGAACAGCGTGTCGAACTGAATACCGGCGACCCGTCCCTTGGCCAGCAGCGCGCCGTGCTGCTTGACGATGGTGAAGAAGTGGGGGGCGACGTCGGGCCTCGGGAACACCACCGCCTCGCCCAGCAGCGCCCCGCACTTGGTGCCGCCGATGTAGAAGGCGTCGCACAGCCGGGCGAGGTCGGGAAGCGTCACGTCGTTTTCAGGCGTCGCCAGGGCGTAGGCCAGCCGCGCGCCGTCCACGTACAGGCGCATGCCCGCATTATGGCAGACCGCGCTGATGGCCTCCAGCTCCCCGAGGCTATACAGCGTGCCGTATTCGGTGGGTTGGGAGAGGTACACCGTGCCGGGCATGACCATATGATCCCGGGTTTCGTCCTTTCGGTATGTGTCTACGCAGCGGGCGATGGCCTCCGCCGACAGCTTGCCGTCCTTCTGGGGCAGCGTCAGCACCTTGTGGCCGCCGAACTCGATGGCCCCTGCTTCGTGCACGGCGATATGGCCGGTCTCGGCGGCGACCACGCCCTGCCAGGGGCGCAACAGCGCGTCGATCACCGTGGCGTTGGTTTGGGTGCCGCCCACCAAGAAGTGGATTTCGGCCTCGGGAGAAGCGCACGCGGCGCGGATCTTTTCCCGTGCGGCCTCGGAGTATTCGTCCAGGCCGTAGCCCGCGGTGTGCGCCAGGTTGGTTTCCAGCAGGCGACGCATTATGGCGGGGTGCGCCCCCTCCATGTAGTCGGAGGCGAAGCAGAGCTTTTCAGACATTATCAATTCCTCCCTGTGGGATGAGGTATGGATGGGTTTATGGTGGTGTAACTACTGATTTGTCGAGGTGTTGGTGGAAAAGCAAAGGGTAGTACAAAGGGAACAGGGAACAGTCAACAGGGAACAGGAAAAGCCGCGCACGGAATGTTGCAGCCAGAACGAAGGGAACGTTCCCGCGACGAAAATGAAGTATAGAATCCCTGAAAGCCCTGTAGCGGCGGCAATCTGCCGCCACGGCATACTTATCGACTGGGAACGGTGGCGGCAGGTTGCCGCGACACGAAGTTAGTCCTTTAGGGCGACACGAAGTTAGTTCTTTAGGGCCGCTACAACTTGTACGTTATCGAAATGTTCGCGGCAGCCGCCATTCCTGTTCCCTGTTCCCTGTTCCCTGTTCCCTCGTCTCCCCGACAAATCAGTATTTGCCTGTATCATCCCAAATCAACAGGGGCGGCGTTGCGCCGTCCCTGCATGTGTTTTTACGTCAATTTCAGATCTCCACGCCGGCCTTCTCCAGGATGGTCGGCACGTTCTTTTCAGCGCCGATGGCCATGATGTGCACGCCGTCGCAGAGGCCCTCGGCCTTGATCTTGGCGATCATTTCGGCGGCCATCTCGATGCCCAGCCTGGCGGGCAGGCCCTTGACGCCCTTCTCCTTGCCCTCGGCGGCCGCCGCGGCCAGGCGGTCGATCATGTCCTGGGGCACGGCGATGCCGGGCACGTTTTCATTCATGTACTTGGCCATGCCGGCGGTCTTCAGCGGGATGATGCCCGCCATGATGTGAGTCTTGATGCCGGCCTTGTCCACCTCGTCCATGAAGCGCTTCAGCGCGTCCAGGTCGAAGATGCCCTGGGTCTGGATGTACCTCGCGCCGGCGTCCACCTTCTGGCGCAGCTTGTTGATCTGCAGGATCTGGGGCTCGTACACCGGGGTCACCGCCGCGCCCTTGTAGAAGGTGGGGGTGGAGGCCAGGTCGTTGCCGCCGCAGTCCTTGCCGGTGGCTTCCATCGTGCTCAGCATCCGCAGTATGCCCACGGAATCCAGGTCGTACACGGGCTTGGAGGCCCTGCAGTCGCCCACCATGGTGTGGTCGCCGGTCAGCGCCAGCATGGTGTCGATGCCGAAGGACGCCGCCGCCAGCATGTCGCCCATGATGGCCATGCGGCTGCGGTCGCGGCCCGTCATCTGGATGATGGGCTCCAGGCCCGCCAGCTTCAGCTTCACGCACAGGCCGATGGAGCTGGCTTTCAGGCACGCGCTCTGCATGTCGGTGACGTTGATGGCGTGCACCTTGCCCTTGAGCAGCTCCGCCGCCGCCATATGTTCGCTGAAGTCACAGCCCTTGGGGGGCGCCATCTCGGCGGTCACACCGAATTTTCCGTTTTCAAGTGCCTGCTGCAGTACGCTCATTTCTTGTCCCCCCTGATGTTGATGGTCCTGGGATAGGAAACCTTCTCATAGCCCTTGTCGTCACGGGTGATGCCGATCTTGTACTCCTGGCCCAGCTCAACCAGCTTGTTGTAGATCTCGATCCAGGCGCAGGGGTTCTCGGGGTTCACCTCGCACTTGCCGTTGCGGGAGCCGCCGCAGGGACCGTTGACCAGGCTCTTGGCGCAACGGGAGATGGGACAGATGCCGCCGGTCTTGCCCAGCACGCAATCGCCGCACAGGTGGCAGGCCTCCTCGAACAGGCCCAGCTTCACCGATTCGCCCAGGAACATGGTGTTGTTGGAGGGGTACACGGGGCACTTGCAGTACTGGGCGATGACCTGCACGCCGTCGCCGCAGGACATGGCCACCACCGCGTCGGGGTTGGCGGCGATGACGGGCTTGAGGATGGTGCGGGTCTTCAGGTGCATGCAGCAGTATTCGCTCATGGCCGTGGCCACGACCTTCATGCCGTGCTGCTCCAGCACCTTCGACAGGTCGGCGATTTCCTTTTCACCGCCGGTGGCGCAGGCCGTGGCGCAGCTGCCGCAGCCGACCAGAGCCACTGTCTTCGCGCCGTCCAGCATGCCCAGCAGCTCTTCAAGGGGCTTTTTCTGAGTGATGATCATCGCGTTTTCTCCTTCGTTTGGATATCTCGCGGCGCGGTTACACAACCGCTGCCGCCATTGACTGTATTATATAACGGCAATTCTGATAAATCAATATCGCTAAAGAGATATATGGAAAAGATCAATTTGGAATTTACAAATACCGAGAAGCGCAACGGTGCCCCGCAGGTTGCCGTTGCGCTTGCGATTTGTCACCGGTCCTTTTCCGAACCGATGAAGATGGTGCCGCCCTGGCCGATCAGGCCGGACAGGTTGTCGCGGATGGCCCGGGGAAACAGGTTTTTGTGGTGGGCGTCCTTCAGGTCGATCCATGCGCAGCCGGTCTGGAAGCGGTCCTTCTCGGTGGGAACCTTGCGCTCGGTGCCGTCCAGGCGGCACAGGAAGATGAAGTAGATCTTGTGGCTGTTGCCGTCCCTGCGGCCCTCGCAGATGCGCTCGTAGATGCCGGCCAGGCGCAGCGGTACCACGGAATAGCCGGTCTCCTCCAGCAGCTCCCGGCGCACGGTCTCGCCCAGCATCTCGCCGGTGTGCTGTCCGCCCCCGGGCAGGGCATAGTACTCCCCGAAGCGGGAATTGCACCGGTTGACCAGCAGCTTCCCGTTGTGAATCACCAGCCCCTTGGCCGAATTGCGCGCAGACAATGGCGTTTCCTCCCCGGATGAATGCTATAAATCCATTATACATTTTTTGACAGCGTTTTTCAATATGTTTTTTGATATATGTACCGGTAGCGGAACTATGTTAAATTTGGTAAACTCGGGGTGAATAAATCGTTGCTTCGTTGATTGTTTCGCTCAATACTGTTACAATATAATCATGCAGGTTGTGACCGTGTCGTCAACGCCTGAAACAAATCGAATGGATACAGGGAGGATGCTCACATGGCCGTTGCAGTCATTATGCCCAGACAGGGAAATACCGTGGAAAGCTGCATCATCACCGAATGGAAGAAAAAGCCCGGCGACGCCGTCGCGGTGGGCGATATACTGTTTGCCTATGAGACCGACAAGGCCGCCTTCGAGTGCGAGGCGGAGACCGCCGGCACGCTTTTGAAGGTGCTGTACGAGGAGGGCGACGACGTGCCCTGCCTGGAGAACGTCTGCGTGATCGGCCAGCCCGGCGAGGACCCGGACGCCGCGCTGGCGGGCGGTTCCGCCCCCGCCGCAGCGCCTGCCGCCGGGACCGCCG
>JAFRJF010000098.1 GCA_017432405.1 Clostridia bacterium
AGCCACAGGGGAGTTCGTCATCAGCTCGATAAATCTGAATTTACCCTTAAAATCCACTCCCATGGAGGGACCTGCATTGAAAGCTTTTGGCAAGATCATTGCGAAGTACAAGATCCTCGTGATTCTGGTGTGCGTGGCGCTGCTGGTGCCGTCCGCCATCGGTTATTTGAAGACGAAGGTCAACTACGACATCCTCAGCTACCTCCCCGACAGCCTGGAGACGGTCTACGGCCAGGACATCATGGTGGAGGACTTCGGCAAGGGCGCGTTCTCGATGGTGATTGTGGAGGGCATGGGCAAGCGCGACGCGGCGAAGCTGGAGGAGACGATGGAGGGCGTCGACCACGTGGAAGAGGTGCTGTGGTACGACGACATCATGGGCCTGGACGTGCCGGAGCAGATGCTGCCCGAGCGCATCCGGAAGATCTTCTTCCAGGGGGACGCCACGCTGATGATCGCCCTGTTCGACAACACCACCTCCGCAGAGACCACCATGCAGGCCATACAGGACTTGCGCGGGGTGGTCAGCAAGCAGTGCTTCATCAGCGGCATGGCCGGCATCGTCACGGACATCAAGACGCTGGCCATGTCGGAGATGCCGATGTACGTGGTCATCGCGTCGGTGCTGTCGCTGATCGTGCTGATGCTGACCACCACCTCCTTCGTGGTGCCGCTGATCTTCCTGTCCAGCATCGGCGTGGCCATCGTGTACAACATGGGCACCAACGTGTTCCTGGGCCAGATCTCCTACATCACCCAGGCGCTGGTGGCGGTGCTGCAGCTGGGCGTCACGATGGACTATTCCATATTCCTGCTGCACAGCTACG
Organism: Clostridia bacterium; assembly: GCA_017432405.1. Next base: position 828 of record JAFRJF010000098.1, read on the forward strand.
AGACGGCGCGGCTGACCATCGATGACCGTGAGGAGGCCATGGGCGAGGCCATCTCCCAGACCTTTACCTCGGTCATCGGCAGCTCCACCACCACCATCGCGGGCTTTGCGGCGCTGATCTTCATGACCTTCGCCCTGGGCCGCGACTTGGGCGTGGTGATGATCAAGGGCGTGCTGATCGGCGTGATCTGCTGCACCACGTTCCTGCCGGCCATGGTGCTGACCTTTGAGAAGGCCATAGAAAGGACACGGCATCGCTCGTTCATCCCCAATATGGAGAAGCCCTCCGCGTTCATCATCAAGCATCCGGCGGTCTGGATCGCATTGTTCCTGATCATCATCGTCCCCGCCTACAGGGGCAACAACGCCGTGCAGCTCTACTACAACATCGACAAGGGCCTGCCCGACACGCTGGACAGCGCCATCGCCAACAAAAAGCTGTCCGAGGAGTTCAACATGTCCAACATGCACATACTGATGGTGGACAGCCAGCTGCCGGGCAAGGACAAGCTGCATATACTGGACGAGGTCGAAGACCTGGACGGCGTGCAGTGGGCGCTGGGCATCCCCAGCGTGACCTCCTCGATGATCCCTGAGGACATGCTGCCCAGGAAGCTGGTGAAGAACCTGCGCACGGACAACTGGGAGCTGATGATGGTCTGCTCGGACTATTCCGCCGCCACGCCCGAGGTCAACGCCCAGATCGCTAAGATCGACGGGATCGTGAAGCGCTACGACCCGAAGGGCATGGTCATCGGCGAAGCGCCGCTGATGAAGGACCTGGAGGACGTGACCTCGGTGGACCTGGTGCGCGTGAACACGGTCTCCGTGCTGGCCATATTCATCATCGTGATGCTGGTGTTCAAGTCCCTGACCCTGCCGGCGATACTGGTGACGGTGATCGAGTTCGCCATATTCATCAACATGGCCTGGTCGTATTACACCGGCGTGCAGCAGCCCTTCGTGGCCCCGGTGGTGGTGGGCACCATCCAGCTGGGCGCGACGGTGGACTATGCCATACTGATGACGACTCACTACGTTCGCGAGCGCAAGGGCGGCCTGGCCAAGCGGGAGGCGGTGCTCGCCGCCCACAAGTCCTCGGTGGTTTCGATCATCACCAGCGGCCTGAGTCTGTTCGCCGCCACCGTCGGTGTGGCGCTCTACTCCCGGGTGGACATGATCAAGGCCATCGTGGTGCTGCTGGCCCGGGGCTCGCTGATCAGCATGGTGGTCGTGATCGTACTGCTGCCCGCGACGCTGCTGATCTTCGACAAGGTGATCTGTTATACGACGGTGGGGATGAAGGCGTGCGCGAAGGGGCGCTGACGGCAAATACTGATTTGTCGCTGCGCGACAAATCAGTATTTGAGGGGTTAGGGGTTAGGTTTTAGGGGTTAGGGAATCAGCGGTGCATCCAAAACAGCCTTCCCCAGCGACCGAAGGGAGCGGTTCAGGGGAAGGTGGGCCGCCGCTTGCGGCGGGTCGGATGAG
>JAFRJF010000099.1 GCA_017432405.1 Clostridia bacterium
CACGGGATTTGTTTGATTCAAAGGAAACGGCAGTAGTTACTACGTTTCTCGGTCCTTTGAATAAAAGAAATCCGTCAGGATTTCTACCTTCCCTAACACCTAAAACCTATAACCTAAAACCTAACTACTGATTTGTCGCAGCGCGACAAATCAGTAGTTGCCTCACGCAACAATCCAGCCCCCATCAACCGCGCAAAGGCCGCCCCGGGATGAACGGGATCATCCCGGGGCGGCACAGAGCGCATCGACATAGGAAGTGTTCATCCATGCGAAAAGCAGTATCCAAATGCCTTGACCTGCTCATCGGCGGCCTCGCGCTGTGGGTCTGGCTGTCGTCGGCCTTCGGGTCGGGGCGGCACGGCGCGTTCAGCGTGGAGGGTCTGCAGAGCCTGCGGTATTTTACCGTGCTCTCCAACCTGCTGCAGGGGGGCGTCTGCCTCGCCTGCCTGTGCGGGGCGAAGGTCGGCCGATGGAAATACGTTGCGGCGGTGTCCGTCGCCCTCACCTTCTTCGTGGTGCTGCTGCTCCTCGGCCCGGCCTACGGCTATGATTCGATGTATGTCGGGGCCAACCTCTGGTTCCACCTGATCCTGCCGATCCTCTCGATGGTGAATTTCCTGATCGTCGACCGGGAGGGCACGTTCTCGCTCCGGGACAGCCTGCTCACGTTGATCCCGATGCTGGCCTACAGCCTGTTCTATGTGGGGAACCTGCTGGTCAACGGCGTCAGGGACAACGACTGGTACGGCTTCGCGAAGCACGGCCCGCAATCCGCCGCGGCGGCCTTCCTGATCATACTGGGGCTGAACTGGATCATCGCACTGCTCATGCGCCTGCCCCGGCGTAGACCCGTGCGCCCCGCACATAGGTCTGACGCACATTGAAAGCCCCGTCGGTGATGACGATGTCCGCGTCCCTGCCGGTCTCCAGCGCACCTTTACGGTCATCCAAGCCGATGCTGCGGGCCGGGTTCAGCGAAGCCAGGTTCGCAGCACGCCACAGCGGCAGGCCGGCATGCTTCGCGAAGTTGCGCACGGCGGCGTCCAGGGTCAGGGCGCTGCCGGCGATGGTGCCGTCGGGGAAGCGCAGCTTCATGCCGTCCACCACCACCGTCGCCCCCAGCTGGTCGTGGGGACCGTCGGGCAGGCCCGCCACGGGGATGGAATCGGTGATCAGCACCAGCCGGTCCCCCGCGACCTTCGCCATCATCGTGAACAGCGCCGGGTGAACGTGGAAGGTGTCGCAGATCAGCTCGCAGAACACCTGCTCGTCCGTGAGCGCCGCGCCGACCACCCCCGGCAGGCGGTGGTTCAGCGGCGGCATGGCGTTAAAGGTGTGGGTGGCGTGGGTGACGCCCGCGTCGACGCCCGCCATGGCCTGTTCAAAGCTGGCGTCGGTGTGGCCCATGGACACGGTGATGCCCATGTCCACGGCCTCGCGGATGCAGTCCAGCGCGCCGTCCATCTCCGGGGCCAGGGTCATAAGCCGTACCACGTCCGCCCAGGGGCGCAGCTTCCCGGCGTCCGGGCGCTGGATACACGTCTCTGCCTGGGCGCCCTTTTTTTTCGGATTGATGAAGGGCCCCTCGGCGTGGCAGCCCAGCACCTGCGCGCCGTTCCATTCGGCAGACAGGCTCTCTCCTTGCGCTTCACGGATGGCCGAGAAGCACTTTTCCAGCGCCGGCCAGTCCAGCGTCATCGTGGTGGGCAGCCAGGCGGTCACGCCGAACCGGGCCGCCCGGCGGGACATCCGGCGCAGCTCGTCCAAATTCCCGTGGGAGGCGTCCCAGCCCATGAAGCCGTGGCAGTGCACGTCGATGAGCCCCGGCGACACATACCCGCCCCCGGCGTCAATGACCTCCGCCCCCTCTGGCGGCGCGTCACAGAAGCCGAGGATTTTTTCGTCAAACAGCACGGTCTTGCCTTCGAGCAGGCCGTCCCTCCTTATGATCTTCCCGTTGATGATGCATTTCATATTCTTTCCCCCCTGTCAGAAGAAAGTGCTGATAAACGTCGGCTTCCTGTAGAACACCTGCGCGGCCTGTTCGACGGGACAGTGCAGCTTCACGTCCGGCAGCCATTCCGGGTCGAGGTCGCAGCAGCCCACGATGAGCCGACTGAAATCCTGTATGGTCAACTCGATGTCCGGCGCGTCCTCCACCCGACGCACGCCGTTAAAACGAGGCTCAGGCAGGTCGAGATGCCCGGCCAGCGCTCCGCTCACAAAGGCCGGCGCCTCCTGTTCTTCGCGTCCAAAGCTCACCTCGAAGCATCCTGTGTTTTCCGGAATTTGCGGATCGTTCACGGCTATGCGCAAGCTGCCCTCGCCCCGCATGCGGGCCATACCCAGCAGCGCCTGCACATTCATGGCCCGAACCATGCCCTTCTGCTCCACGTCCCGCGTCACATTGCCAAAGCTCCACTCCGGAATAACGCCTCGCAGCTCCACGTCGTCCGGCAGGTAGATCGTGGCGTGGCTGTGATCGGCGGAAAGGCGCATCAGCAGCGCCAGCAGTCCCAGAAAGCCCTCCCGGTCGTTGAACACGAACCGTGGGCAGTCCATCTCCCCGTTCCCCGGCACGACGGTCATCCATCCCTTGGGCACGCCTTCGGCATTGTAGTAGACATAGCAATAGCGCCTGGTGACAAAGGGATCGTCCCGGAGAAAGAGGTACTCCGATGCCCCCGCCCGCACCATGCAGTTGTAGCGCGCTTCCCGGAGCCTGTCCACGGCGACGATATCCGCCAGCACCTTCGACCCCGGCTCCGCCAGCTTCCAGCTGCCCGCCACGTCAGGTCTCGGCATACCCGCGAGCCGCAGCCGCCATTTCACCCAATCGCAGCCCAATTCATAGCCAAACTTGCGGTAAAATTCGGTGGAGAAGGGATAGAGATAGGAAAGATAAAACCCACAGTTTTCCCGCAGCATCGCCTCGAAACACGCCCGGATCGCGCCGCTGCGTCGGTACTGCGGCAGCGACGCCACCCCGCCAATGCCCGCCATACAGACACTCTGCCCGTCGAAGGTCGCACACCAGGGAATAACGGTCATGGTGGCCATCATCGTCTGATCGTCGTCCTCGAAGGCCGCCCATTGGCTGTCCCAGTGCGCATCCTGCATGGAACGGGGATTGTTCTTGACCTTTTCGAGCAGCGCCTCCGGGGACAGCGCCGCGTCCTTCATCTCATATTCAAATGCCAGGGCACAGAGCTGCTGGCAGCGCTTGTATTCCCCGGGGCGTATTTTTCGCACGATCACTTGGGATACCTCCTCTATCGCATTGTCAATACACGGTTTTCACACCACGCCTATCGCCGTGGCGGCAAATTGCCGCCGCTACACAGTAGCCATGTCATTCCCTCCCCTGCATGATAAAGCCCCCGCGCCAAATTGTCAATGATCGTTGCCGCCTGTTTTTCAAACACGCCAAGCAAAGACAAAATAAGCCAAGCGGAGCCACTGCTTTTTCTCGATCAAATTGTTATAATCCCATTAGCAACCGGGAAAGAGAGGCGATACGCATGAAGGACAGACCGATGCGCAGGTGGAGCTGGAAGGATTTCTGGCTGCTGACGATGGTCCTTCCCGGCGCGATCTGGCTTTTGCTGATACGGTACCTGCCGATGCTGGGCGTGGTGATCGCCTTCAAGGACTACAAGGCCCAGAAGCCCAACACCTTCTGGAACAACCTGATCAAGTCGAAATGGGTGGGCCTGAAAAACTTCGAGTTCCTGAAGAGCCCTGCCACCGTCACGATGATCCGTAACACGCTGCTCTACAACGGGGTTTGGATCGTGCTGGTGCTGGTGCTGGCGGTGACGCTGGCGGTGATGATGAGTGAGCTCAAAAACCGCTTCGCCGCCAAGGCCTACCAGACGATGATGTTCTTCCCCTACTTCCTTTCCTGGGTGGTGGCGAGCTACTTCGTGCTGGCCTTCCTGGACCCCACCAGCGGCATGATCCCCTCGATCCAGAAATCCCTGGGACTGAAGCCCACCCAGTTCTACATGACCACCACCTGGTGGCCGCTGATCCTGACCATCTCGAACCTGTGGAAGAACGTGGGCTACTCCAGCGTGCTGTACCTGGCGGCCATCACCGGCATCGACACCACGCTGTACGAGGCCGCCGCCGTGGACGGGGCCACCAAGTGGCAGCAGGTCTGGCACGTGACCCTGCCGGGCATTCGGCCCATGATCGTGATACTGCTGATCATGTCGGTAGGCAAGATCTTCAACGCCGACTTCGGCCTGTTCTACAACGTGCCCCAGAATTCCGGGCCCCTATACCCGGTCACCCAGGTCATCGACACCTACGTCTACAACACCTACGCCAACACCCACAACCTGGGCATGAGCGCGGCGGCGGGACTGCTGCAAAGCGTAGTGGGCTGCATCTGTATCGTGATCACCAACGGCGTCGTGCGAAAAATCGACGCGGAAAGCAGTCTGTTTTAATGAGAAAGGGGGTAAGGTTATGAATAAACCGCAAAGGAACCAGGTCGCGCTGAACGCCTTCGGTCCCGGCGCGCAGGCGCTGTTCCACATCGTGCTGGGGCTGTTCGCGCTGATGTGCATCGTGCCCTTCCTGTTCGTCATCATCATCTCCTTCACCTCCGAGGACAGCATCCGGCAGATTGGCTATTCCTTCATGCCGCTGAGCTGGTCCACCCAGGCCTACGGCTACGTGTTCCGGCTGGGCGACGCGCTGTGGCGCAGCTACTTCAACTCCTTCCTGATCACGGTGATCGGCACGGTCCTGTCTGTGGCCATCTGCGTGCTGTACAGCTATCCGCTGTACCGCAAGGATTTCAGATACCGGGGCTTCTTCAACTTCATGAGCTTCTTCACGATGATCTTCGGCGGCGGCCTGGTGCCCACCTTCGTGGTGTGCAAGACGCTGCTGGGCCTCTCGGACAACTACGCCGCGCTGATCGTGCCGCTGCTGTTTTCCCCGTTCAACGTCATCGTGATGCGCACCTTTTTCCAGACCACGGTACCCCGGGAGCTGATCGAGGCCTCCACCATCGACGGCGCGGGCGAATACCGCACGCTTTTGCAGATCGTGCTGCCGGTGGTCAAGCCCGGCATCGCCACCATCGCGCTGCTGAACGCGCTGGCCTTCTGGAACGAGTGGTTCCTGTCGCTTTTGTACATCACCAAAAACATGGACGTGATCCCGCTGCAATATCTGCTGATGCGGATGCAGCGCAACGCCGACTTCCTGGCCAAGAACAGCGCCATGCTGGGCGCGGACGCCGCCCAGGCCGCCCGCAACCTGCCCAGCCAATCCCTGAAGATGGCCCTGGTGGTATTCATCGTGGTCCCCATCGCCTGCGCCTACCCCTTCTTCCAGCGGTACGTCGTCGCTGGCCTGACGGTGGGATCGGTGAAGGGATAATTTGTGAATCGCACGGCGGCACGCCGCCTGCATATATAAGGAGGATATTCCCATGAAGAAAGTTCTTAGCATCGTCTTGGCCCTCGCCCTGCTGCTCACCGCCGCGAGCTTCGCGCTGGCGGAGGAGCTGCCCACCATCACCATCATGTTCCACGGCAGCAACGTCACCGACGACACTGCGGTGCTGGAAGCCGTGAACGACTACATTGCGGACAAGGTAGGCGCGAAGCTGGAGGTCGTCTGGGGCACCTGGGGCGACTTCGACGACAAGGCCACCAATGCCCTGCTGTCCGGCGACACCGGCATCGATATGGTGTTCACCTGCTCCTGGAGCGCCGACGAGTACAACACCTACGCCAAGAACGGCTACTTCGTGAAGCTGGACGACCTGATCGCCGAGTACGGCGCGGACCTGGTCGCCGCCATCCCCGAGAGCCTGATGCAGGCCGCCACCATCGAGGGGGCCGAGGGCATGGGCATCTACGCCGTGAACGGCTTCAAGGACACCGCCACCCAGAATACCTGGGACGTGAACGTGACCCTGCTCAACGAGCTGGGCTACACGCTGGACGACTTCAAGGCCATGAGCTTCTACGACTTCGGCGAGCTGTTCCAAAAGGCCAAGGAGCTGAAGGGCGATGCCTTCTATCCCTTCCTGGTGGAGCCCATGGTGCTGGAGCGCATGGTCACCGGCTCCATCATCGTGGCCGGCGACTCCGGCAGCACCAACCTGCTGAGCCTGTACCTGAACCAGGACGACGTCTCCGCCGAGGGCCCAGAGGGCAACGTGATCCTGAACAAGTTCGCCACCGACGAATACCGGGCCTTTGTGGACCAGATGCACGAGTACTACGAGGCCGGCTATGTGGACCCCTCCCTGGCCGTGGCCGAGACCAGCAACGACACCCGCACCAACACCCAGAAGACCGGCGAATACCTGATCGGCACCCAGAGCTACGCCTTCGGCTATGAGTACTCCGCCGACGTGCTGGACCGGGGCATCGAGGTTGCCTTCGTGCCCTGCACCGACCCCTATGTGGACACCACCGCCTCCCAGGGCGCGATGGTCGCCATCTCCACCGCCAGCGAGCACCCGGTCGAGAGCTTCAAGTTCCTGGCCCTGCTGAACAGCGATCCGACCCTGATGACCCTGCTGAACTACGGCGTGGAGGGCGTCCACTACAACCTGAACGACGACGGCCTGGTGGAGTTCACCGAGGAGCGCGCCAAGTACAGCCCCTGGACCAACGGCATGGGCAACGTGACCATACTGCCCGACACCGCCGCTGAAGGCGCGGGCTTCCGCGAGAGCTTCAAGGCATACTACGCCGGGGCCAAGGCCATCCCCACCCTGGGCTACGTGTTCGACAACGCGGACGTAGCGAACGAGATGGCCGCCCTGGGCACCGTCGCCGCCCAGTACGCCCTGGCCCTGGACGCCGGCGCGCTGGACCCCGAGACCACCCTGCCCGACTTCCTGGCCGCGCTGGACGCCGCCGGCATGCAGACCTACCTGGACGCCGCCAACGCGCAGCTGGCCGCGTATCTGGGGTAAAACGACATTTCCAACCGAAGGGGCGCCGATACGGCGCCCCTGACGCATTTCAAAGGTAAATACTGATTTGTCGCTCTGGCGACAAATCAGTATTTTCCGCCAACCCCATCCAAAAAACGCCAATCCCATCCATTTTCTAATTTCGCCCTTGATGGTAAAATCCGGTTTTTGACAGCAAAATCGAGAAAAAAGCCGCAAAAGGCCCGTAAATAGGGCATTTTGAGGCTTTTAAAAATTTACCGGATACACGTTACATCAAGGGTTTTTCGTCACAGAGCAGATATTTCTCATTACTTTAA
>JAFRJF010000010.1 GCA_017432405.1 Clostridia bacterium
CCCCCTCAAAAAGGGCAGCTTCGCCAACCAGCTGGGGAATCCGGATTACATATTCGTCTGTATGGACACCGTTTCGCATCCATTGGTCATCAGCGCGCAAAAGGAAGCAAAAAAGCATGGCGCACAGCTGGTCAAACTGCGTCGAGGCAGCGCGTCCGCACTGGAACGCGAATTGATCCGAGTAACTGCAGAGGCGTGAGATGAACATGATAAAACCAAGCGGCTGCTTCACGATCGCAGTCGCCCGGTTTTTATTGCACTTATGACTGAAAGCCTGGCTTCGGTTTCACCTTCCAGCTGGCGGCCTCGCGGCGCTCGCCGACGAAGGTCTTATAGATGCCCTCCTCGGCCATCAGCTGTTCATGGGTGCCCCGCTGGACGATTTTTCCGTGATCCACCACCAATATCTGGTCGGCGCGCGCCACGGTCTTCAGGCGGTGGGCGATCATGATGACGGTCTTTTCCCGGGTCAGCGCCTCGAAGGCCTTCAATCCCTTTACGATGCCCGCCACCGCAAGTACGGCGCGACGGAGAACGCCACCCCCAGCAAGCCTAATATGACACTCAGGGCAAACTGTCCCCGATGCGGCCCAGCCTGTCCCAGCGCCCAGGCGATGGGGTAGGGGGATTTCTTCTTTCCTTCATTTGCAAATCTCCTCTGGGATCTTCGGTCTCTGTTCGGTAGGATACGGACTCTACGGTTGGTGGACATCGTGACGGTCACAGCCCAGATGCCGAGGATCAGCAGCCCGAAGCCCCCGGCGCAGAGCATTGGCGTCAGAAGCATCGTTTCATTCCTCCCGCACTTCTCATCACCGCTACGGCGCAGGGGATGCGCCCCTCGGCCAGCTGTATCGACACGTCCCCAAAGCCCGCGTCCAGGAAGAATTGCCGGTAGCTTTCCACGGTGAACTGTCGCTTGAAGTTCGCTCCTGCCCTGCCCACGGCGGTGGCGAAGCCGCTGGTGTTGCCCCTGCGGTCCCGGTTCATGTAGGTTGGGATGATCAGCCTGCCACCCGGCCTGCACACGCGGTCCAGCTCGTAAAGCGCCTTCATGGGATTGTCCAGCAGATGGATCACGTTTCCGGCGACCACCGCGTCAAAGCTGCCGTCCGGGTAATCCAACGCCGTTATGTCCGCCGGTTCAAAGGCGATGTTGTCGAACGCGGCGCAGTTTTTCTTCGCCTTTGCCAGCATCTTCGGCGCGAAATCCGTGGCCGTCAGGTGGGCACATCTCTGCGCGATGACCTCGGTGAGCAGCCCCGTCCCGCAGGCGCACTCCAGCACGTCGTCGCCCGGCTGTAAGAGATCCGCGACGATCTTCCTCAGCGCCACATGGGCCCTGGGGTTGACGACATTGACGAACAGATCATAGACCCCGGCCACGCTGTCCCAAAACATGATGCGCCCTCCTGTGCAGCTTGCTTCCTTCCCGTCAGCAGCGCCGAGCCGCCCAGCCCCATCCGGCCAGCTTCAAACTTCACTTCCGCACGCTGACCCACAGGCCGTCATCCTGCGTCACGAGCTCGTACTGCCCGGCGATGGGGTTCCGATCCCCCACGATGCAATAATCGCAGCGGTCGCAAGTGCAGCAGGTCCCCTCCCGGATCAGCTTCGCGTGCAGCTTTTGCATGGCCAGGTGGTCGCAGTTGCACATCACGGGCAGCACGTCCTCCATGTGGTGGCGCCTGGCAAATTCCGCGTTCGGGCACTGGGTGAAGGCATAGCGGACGACGCCGTTTTGCCTGTCATAGGCATACCCTTCCATGCGAAAGGACGCCGGGAACGGCCCGATCTCCTTCACGCGCTGGTCGGCGGCCTTTTTGAACGCGAGGTTCGCGATGCGGTTGTCCAATTTGCGGTTCAGGTTGAACAGCTTGCCCAGCGCGTCGAACCCGCCCATGAAGCAGTTATAGACCTCCTGCTGGACGTCCTTCAGCGGCGGCTTATCCGGGATGACGGCGTACCAGGCGAAGATCAGTATGGGGTCGTAGATGCTGGCTGTCATCTTCACGCCGCCCAGGGCTGGCTCGTCCTCCAGGAAGGCGCAGTATTGCAACTGCACCCTCTCCCAAAGTGCCTCTGCCTTGGGCGCGTCGCAATACCGGCGCAGCAGCGTTTGAACGCACTTCTTCGCATTCTTCGTGTATATCGCGTGCCTTGAGCGATCGAAGGGCAGATCCTTTTCTTTCATTGTGTAAGGCTCCTTTTCAGATGAGCGCCACGATCCCTGCGACGATGGCGGCGCCGGCAACCCATACCGCCGTGAGGATGCCCCGCTTTTTCAGCACCTGCGGCCAGGTCTGCACGAAAGGAATGTCCTGCGTCCCCGGAATGATCCAGAAGGGGCTGTGGCCGACCCACAGCCGGTCGATCACGATGCCGTCATACCAGTTCATCACTTCGAGGAACAGCAGCGCCTGCCAGTACGCGGCCCGGAAGGTGTGAATCCCGTTCCAGGCGCGGAGGATCAGCACGAGCGCCGCCGCCATGACCGCGAAGAAGGCGGCCATGAAGCGCTTTCGCCTGCGGCCGACGGTCTGGCGATCCGTCAATCCCAGCGCGTAAACCCTATCCTGCACGGGCTTCGGATAGAAGAACAGGCCGTTCAGGGCGTCATTGCCCACGCCCAGCTTCACCATCAGCGTGAACAGGGCGCAGTACAGCATCAGCTGGACGACGATCATAGGGCTCACTTCCTGCAACGGAAGCAGGCGATGCCCTCGTAGCGGGCCACTTCCGCCTCCGCGTACAGCTTTGAAAGCCGCGCCCTCAGGCTCTCCTCGGTCTCATAGGGCGGCGTAAAGAACCCTTTGGGTTGATAGAGGTGTTTGATGAACCAGTCCGTGCGCGCGCAGCCGCCCTGAACATAGAAGCAGCCGCAGAAGGCGCCGCCGGGCTTCAGCACGCGAAAGGTCTCCCGATACGCCGCCTCCTTGTCCGGAAAGGCGTGAAAGCCGTTCAGGGAGAGTACGATGTCGAAGCGCCCGTCCTCAAAGGGCAGCGCGCCCACATCCCCCTGCACGAACCGCACGTTTTCGATCCCCATGCGCGCCGCCCGCGCCCGGGCCGCCGCCATCATGTCCGGCGAATAGTCCAGGCAGGTGATGTCCGCGTCGGGCAGGCCCCGGTAGACCGGCATGGTCAACACGCCCGTACCCACCGGAACCTCCAGCAGCTTTCCGGCAAACCTCTCCGGCACGCCGGACATGGCGCGCTCCAGGTAGGCGTAGTTCAAATCACCGTCCATGTTCCACACGACCCGGCATATCGCCTTCCCCAGAAGGGTTGAATAGGTTATCATGCCATCATACAGGCTGGCGTGGCTGCCGGACTGTCTGTAGGCGGTTCTGATTTCCGCACGTCTGTCAGTCATAGTCGTTCCCCTTTCCAAAACAAAGTACAAATCCACGCCGCGAGCGCGGATATGCCGGGGAGGATGTTAGTTTACACTTACTATTATATCAGAGGGAAGGTGCTTTTGCAAGGTATACCGAACTTTTATTCTGCTTTATTCTGATGAAATTATAGACAAATATCATGTTGACGTGATATAATCAATTTGTTATAAAATGGCTTGATGCGTCGTCGGTGGACGACTGATGAATCATGGAAAGCCGCATAAGGAGTGATATCAATGAAGCAATTGCAGTTTTCCTTTACAGACGAAAACACATTAAATAGCGAACTGAATAAACTCCGGCAGTGGTATAGAAGCAATTTGTGTTCTTCCATCCTGATCCATGTTTTTACGGAAATTTTGGACAAGGAAAAGATTCAACATGTTTGTGCTCAGATCAAAGAGCAACTGCCCGAAGCGCTGATCGTCGGATGCTCGTCCAACGGAAACATAATGAACGGCGATTTCTCCGGAGGAACATTTGTAGTATCCTGCTTTCTTTTTGAGTACCCGTCAACGAGAATAGAGGTGTTTCAATACAAGCTCACTCCCGAGACACAGCGCCAGGTCATTGTCAGCCTCATGCAGGCGGTTGAAAGGCGTCCCTGGGTGAAGGGCCTTGAAATGCTGGTCACTATCCGGGGCATGTCCATGACAGCGTTGTGCGATGGACTATCCAGGCTGCCGCAGGGGATACAGGTCTTCGGCGGCGGCGCGTTTAGCGGAGACATCGAACAGAATGACGCCTGTGTGTTTTCCAGTGTCGGGGGATATCAGGAAAGGAGCATTGTATTCACCCTGTTCGGCGGAGAAGACTTCCATTTGGAAACAAGATATATGACAGGGTGGAAACCCCTCGGCCTCTACATGGATGTGACGGCCACAGACGGCCATCTGCTAAAGGAATTAAACAACAAGCCTGCGTATGACACTTACTATAAATACCTTCATATCAGGAATGACGAGAACTTCTTTTTCAACACACTGGAATTCCCATTCCTCTATCGTGAACATGGCATCGACATTATGCGGGCGCCTACGGCCAGTAATCCAGACGGCTCTCTGACGATGACGGCTGATATCACAGAAGGCGTCAAGACCCGCATTGCTTACGGAGACCCATGGACGATTCTGAACGCTGCATGGCAGGAAGGAAATGAACTGCTGACCTTTGCGCCTGAATCCATCACGGTGTATTCGTGCGCTGCCCGTCGAACGTTCTGGGGCAATGCCGAAGTGGGAAAGGAAACAGAACCCTATCAGATCGTCGCGCCAACATCCGGGTTTTATACATCGGGTGAGTTCTTGCGTACCAATGGCTTCGTAAACCAGCATAATGTCACTCAGGTAATCGCAGCTATGCGAGAGGGCGAGGCCAAGGCCAGGCCCGAGCAGGAGATCGTGATGTCAACGCATAGCTTTGAGGGAAAGGTCTCCATGATCAACCGTATGGCCACGTTTATCAAGGCCACCTCGGAAGAGCTGGCGGAGGCGAACAGCAAGCTGGCGGAAGCCAATGGAAAGCTGGAGGAGGCCAATCGACAGTTGAGCGAGCTGGCGGTAACCGATGCGCTGACCGGAATAGGCAACAAAACAGCCTATTTTGCAAAGGTTCGTGAGATGGATGCTGAGATAGCTGCTAAGCGGGCTTCCTTCACTGTGGTTGTGTTTGACCTGAACGGATTGAAGACCATCAATGACAATCATGGCCATGAATGTGGAGATATGGCCATTGTTGATGCGGCGGAGGTTTTGGCTTCTGTCTTTGGAAGAGACAGTCTGTTTCGGATAGGTGGCGATGAGTTTATTGCGGTTTTGGAGGGAAAATCCGAGATAGCAGGACTGTTTGAAGCGTTGGATTGCGCGATAATCGAAGCAAACATGAAAGAAACGGCGTATAAAACGCCATTGTCGATGTCTAAAGGCTATGCGCGCTATGACCAGGAGAGGGACAAGGAATACAGGGAGGTTGCACATAGAGCGGATGACGCGATGTATGAGGACAAGGCTGAGTATTACAAAAAGCATGACCGCAGGCGACAATAATTGTGACCACACTTTAGAGTGTGTGGGACAAGGGGACGGTTCTTCTGTCCCGGTTGAGCGCGCATTCCGGCTGAAAAGTGGGACAAGAGAACCGTCCCCTTGTCCCATATTAAATGTTCATAGTAACAGTTACAATGGATCAGCCCTTCAACCGTGCCAGCAGCTCCTCGAGGAAGCCCGCCGGCAGCTGGTTGCCGCCGAAGGACAGCATGCCGCGAAGGGGCATGTAGTTCAGCATGGCGGTGGTCATCTCGTTGGAGATGGCCTCTCCCGCAGGGGTATCCTCGTCGGCGTTGGGGCGGAACACTGCGCTCAGGGCATCCGTGAGGGGCTTCAGCACCTCGGTGGCTTTGGGGTCCTTCAGAAGGTCCATGAAGATGCTGTTCTCGTCATAGCGCACCGGCAGCTGGACGGTGGATTCCACCCGCACCGGGGCGCTGACGTCGATGCGCCGGCTGGACTGGCCGACCTCGACGGTGTAATCGCCGGTCTCCACGTGCCAGTCGCCCAGCGCCATATTCCAATAGGCGAAGGCCCGCTTGTCCAGCGTGAAGGAGACGTCCTTCGCCTCGCCGGGCTGCAGCTCGACCTTCTCAAAGCCCTTCAGCTCACGCACCGGGCGGATGACCTCTCCCGCCCCGGCGCGCACGTACAGCTGGACCACGGTCTTGCCGGCGCGCCTGCCGGTGTTTTTGACGGTAACGGTGGCCGTCAGGGACTCGGTGTCCCGGATGCGATCCGCGCTCAGGCGCAGGTCGGCGTATTCAAAGGTGGTGTAGGACAGGCCGTGGCCGAAGGGGAACAGCACGTCCATCTCCCGCTTGTCATAGTAGCGGTAGCCCACGAACACGCCCTCGCGGTATTCCGCGGTGTTCCCCTCGCCGCCGTAGTACAGGTAGCAGGGGGTATCCTGCAAGCGCAGAGGGAAGCTCTCGGCCAGGTGGCCCGAGGGGTTCACATCGCCGAACAGCACCCCCACGGTGGCCAGCCCCACGGCCTGGCCGCCCAGATATGCCTCCAGCACGGCGCGGACCTTGTGGATCCAGGGCATCTCCACCGGAGCGCCGTTGTGCAGCACCACCACGGTGTTGGGATTGGCCGCGGCCACAGCCTCGATCACCCGGACCTGGCAATCGGGGATGCGCATGTGGGTGCGGTCGTAGCCCTCGGATTCGTAGGAATCCGGCAGGCCCGCGAACACTACCGCCACCTTCGCGGCCCGGGCCAGCGCCACCGCATCGTCGATCATGGCGTCGGTGGCGATGTCGGCGGCCACGTCATAGCCCTGGGCATATTTGACGTTCAGGTCCTCGGCCGCCTGCATGGCGCTGGTCTTTTTAAAGCAGTGGACGTGGCTGCTGCCGCCGCCCTGGAAGCGGGGCAACACGGCAAATTCACCGATGAAGGCGACGTCGTCCGACTTGTCCAGGGGCAGCAGGTCGCCGTCGTTCTTCAGCAGCACCATGCACTCGGCGGCGATCCGCGCCGACAGGGCGTGCTGGGCATCCTTGTCCCAGGGGGTTTCGGGCTTCGCGTTTTCAGTGTAGCGGTAGACGATGTTCAGTATGCGCTCGCAGGCCAGGTCCACGTCCTTCTCGTCCAGCCGGCCCTCCCGCACGGCCTTGACGATCTTCGCGTCGTTGATGCCGCCTGAGGCGGGCATCTCCAGGTCCAGGCCCGCGTGGACGCCCTTGACCCGGTCGGCCACCGCGCCCCAGTCGGACATGACGTAGCCCGCGAAGCCCCACTCGCCCCGCAGCACGTCGGTGAGCAGCCAGCGGTTCTCGGAGGCATATACGCCGTTGATCCGGTTGTAGCTGCACATGACCGTCCAGGGCTGGGCCTTTTTCACCGCAGTCTCAAAGGCGGGCAGGTAGATCTCCCGCAGGGTGCGCTCGTCCATGTCGGAGGAGGAGCTCATGCGGCGGTGCTCCTGGTTGTTGGCGGCGAAGTGCTTGATGGAGGTACCCACGTTCCGGCTCTGCACGCCCTGTATGAAGGCTGCGGACATCTCGCCGGCCAGGTACGGGTCCTCGCTGAGGTATTCGAAGTTGCGGCCGCACAGCGGGGAACGCTTGATGTTCACCGCGGGGCCCAGCACCACGGAGAGCTGCTCGTGCTGGCAGGAATCGCCGATGGCCTCGCCCATGCGGCGCACCAGATCCCGGTCAAAGGAGGCAGCGGTGGCGCAGCCCGCCGGGAAGCAGACGGCTTCGATGCTGTCGTTCACGCCCAGGTGGTCGGCAGCCTCGTCCTGCTTGCGCAGGCCGTGGGGGCCGTCGGAGACCATCGTTGCGGGCACGCCCAGCCGCTCGACGGCCTTGGTGTGCCAGAAATCCGCGCCGGAGCAAAGGCCAGCCTTCTCTTCAAGGGTCATCTGCGCGATGATCTCCCTGATTTTGGTGATATCCATGGGGACACTCCTTCCGTTCGATGTCAGTGATTGTGGTCGGGATACGGTATGGCGGCGCGGAGGCCGCTACTACGGTTACGGTGTGGGGACGCTGTGGCGGCAGGTTGCCGCCACTTGACGGCGATTACCGGATGTCGTACACGCTGCGGGCGTAGAGGGTCGTTGGGGTGCCGCGCAGTATGCGCACGTGCCGCTCCTCGGCGTTCATGTCGAAGAAGTTGTCCTCCAGCAGCACGTCCGGGCCGCATTGCAGCTCGACGCTGCGGGCGTAGGCCTTCGCGGAGACGATGACTTCGTCCCCCTCGACGCGGGCCTCCAGCTGCGGATCGAGGAATTTGAAGTGCTTCGGCGGGCAGAACAGCACGCTGCCGCCGCCTGCGTATTCGCCGGCTTCGTCCAGCAGCTCATAGGCGTAGTAGCAGCCGTAGGTGTCCTCGTCGTGAAAGTCCTGGGCCTCCAGCCAGACGGTGGACATCGGCGGCACATGCACGTCGAAGCGGCCCTCCCGGATCACCGAGGCGTCGGGCCGCCGCAGCGACCACCACGCGGTGCCGTTGAAGGGCTCGCGCGTCTCGTTGCTGACGTTCAGCCGGGCGGTCTTCTTCAAATCGAAGGGCTCGGCGTTGACGTTGGTGTTCTGGGACAGCACGCCCTCCTCGTGGCAGGAGATCAGCACCGGCGCGAAGAAGCGCTTCTCGTAGTAGTGCAGGGCCTTCCAGCGGCCGTAGTAGTCGATGGACGCCCAGCTGACCACCGGCCAGCAGTCGTTCAGCTGCCAGACCACCGCGCCCATGCAGCGGTTGCCACCCCGGTTGCGCCGCCAGTGCTCCACGCCGTACTGCATGGCCTGGGCCTGCAGCAGCTGGGAGGCGTAGACGAAGGCGTCCAGCGTGGCGGGGTATTTGTACATCTGGGAAAGGTAGCTGGCGATGCGCCCGTTGGCGGAGGCGTTGCGCTGGTGCTTCTCCATCACATAGGAGAAGGCGTTGCGGTCCTCCGGCAGGGTAAAGCTGTCGATGGTGGCCATGCAGGGGAAGGACTGGAAGCCGAATTCCGACACGTAGCGGAACAGGTAGTTGCGATAGTCGGTGAAGGGCTTCAGGCCGTGCCACACGTCCCAGTAGTGCACGTCGCCCCGGTTCGGGTCCTGGGGCTCGTCGAAGCTGCCGCCGCTGGAGGGGGATGCCGGCCAGTAGAAGGTGTCCGGGTCCTCCGCCTTCAGCACCTGTGGAATGATGTATTCGTACATCTTGATGTAGTCTGCCGCCTGGCGCTTGCTGGACACCCACTCGCCCACGGCCACGAACTGCTCCATCTCGTTGTTGCCGCACCACAGGGCCAGGGAGGCGTGGTGGCGCAGCCGGCGGATGTTGTCCACGAACTCGGCGCGGATGTTGGCCTCGAAGGCGTCGGTCAGGTCGTACACGGCGCAGGCGAACATGAAGTCCTGCCAGACCAGCAGGCCCAGCTCGTCGCAGGCGTCGTAGAACCAGTCGTCGGGATAGTAGCCGCCGCCCCAGACGCGCACGCAGTTGAAGTTGGCCAGCTTCGCGTCCTCCAGCAGCCGCCGGGTGCGTTCGGGCGTCACCCGGGGCAGCAGGTTGTCCTCGGGGATGTAATCCGCGCCCATGGCGAACACGTCCACGCCGTTGACGGTGTGGCAGAAGCTCTCGCCCCACTGGTCCTTTTTGCGGGTGACGGTCAGCGTGCGCAGGCCGACGCGCTTTTCCTGGCAGTCCAGTTCAGCGTCGCCCTTGCACAGCGCCACGCGCACGGCGTACAGCGGCTGCTCGCCCAGGCCGTTGGGCCACCACAGCATGGGATTTTCGATTTCGATTTCACAGTGCGCGCCCCTCGCCTTGAAGGCCTTTCCGTCCGGCGCGGTGACGGTTACGAACACCTCCAGGCCGTCGGCGCTGCCGTCGATGCTGGTGTCGACCGCGCAGGTCACCCGGCCCTCCCCGTGCCTCTGGCGGATGTGGACCTGTTCGATGCGGGCGGTCTCAATGCCCAGGATGCAGATGTCCCGCCAGATGCCGGCGTCGGGCAGCCGGGGGCCCCAGTCCCAGCCGAACATGCAGTGGGCCTTGCGGATGTGGGGGAAGCCCACCATCGCGTCGGAGGTGCCGTCGGCCCGGCTCTGGGCGTAGGCCTCGCGGATGAAGCGCGTCGGCGAGTGGAACACCACCTCGACGGTGTTTTCGCCGGGGCGCAGCAGGCCCTTCACGTCGTACTCCCAGGTGCGGTGCATGTTGTCCGCCGAACCCACGGCCACGCCGTTGACCGAAATATCCGCCAGCGTGTCCAGGCCCTCGCAGCGCAGCAGCACCCGGTCGCAGTCCTTAAGCCCATCGGGCACGGTAAAGGCATGGCTATAGGTAAAATCGTTCTCCATCAGCTTCAGCGCTTCGGTTTCGTTGTCCCGCCAGAACGGATCGGGTATCTCTCCGGCGGCCAACAGGTCGTGGTAGACCGAGCCCGGCACGGTGGCCGGCACGGCGTGGTCCCACTGGGAAACCGCTAAAGTCCAATCGCCATTCAGTGACAGCTTTCGCATCGTGATTCCTCCCGGCGCGGGGGATGTATTCTGATTCAGGCCCCTTCGCTCCCATATGATACAATATACTTCATTTTGTTACATTCGTCAATATGGCCGCGTCCATATTATTACATGTAAGGAAATACCTGAAGAAAAAAATATTCTGGTTCATCGTGACCTTTATCGCGGCCATTATATTGAACTTTATACTGCCCCGCATGATGCCGGGCGATCCGGTGAACGCCATCGTCGGCAAGAGCATCAGCCCTGGCGCCACCGCCGAGCAGGTGCAGGAGCAGATCGCGTTCTACAAGCACCAGTTCGGGCTGGACAAGAGCCTCCTGGGCCAGTTCGGGGATTTCGTGAAGAACGCCGTCAAGGGCACCTTCGGCGTCAGCTACAACCAGTATCCCCGCACGGTGTCCGACATCATTGGCAGCGGCATCTGGTGGACCATCGCCCTGCAGCTGCCGGCCATACTGGTGGGCTGGATCCTCGGCAACCTGCTGGGCGCGGTCGCGGCCTACAAGCGGGGGATATGGGACAAGGCGTTTATGCCGGCCAGCCTTTTCCTCAGCGCGATCCCGGCCTTCGGCGCGGCCGTCATACTGCTGGTGGTATTCGCCGTCAACCTGAAGATCGCCCCCGTCAACGGCGCCTATGACCCGGGCATGATCCCCAGCTTCACCCCGAAGTTTATCGCCTCCGTCATCGCCCACTATCAGCTGCCCTTCTGGTCCATCGTGATCATCTCCATCGGCGGCCAGGCGGTGGGCATGCGCTCCATGTCCATCTACGAATTGAATGCGGATTACGTGAAGTACGCCCGCTTCCTTTGCATCAAGGATTCCAGGATCGTTCGCTATGTGTTCCGAAACGCCATGCTGCCCCAGGTCACGGGCCTGGCGATGTCCATCGGCTCGATGGTCGGCGGCGCGCTGGTGGCGGAGACCATCTTCAGCTATCCCGGCCTGGGCATGGCGATGCTGAACGCGATCGGCAGCTCCGACTACCCGGTGATCTCGGCCATCACGCTGATCATCACCATCATGGTGCTGCTGGCCTCTTTCCTGCTGGATATCATCTATGCGTTCATTGATCCGCGGGTCAAGGCTGCTCAGTTTGAATAAGGAGGTGGGTCGGGCATGAAAAACACATTGAAATCCGTATTCCATTCTCCCCGCTTTGTGGTCGGCTTCGTCATCTTCATGGCGATTCTGCTGACGACGCTGATTTATCCATTCTTCGTTACCCGCGATCCGCTGCAGGGCCTGGGCAAGGGCTTCCTGTCCCCCGGCACCTATGTCTCCGTCTATGACGCCAATACGGCCGAAACCTACCGTGTGGAGCTGCCCGAGGCCAACGCCAACCGCATGGAGAGCATCGTTCCCATGGAGGATCGCGTGACCATCATAGAGTTTCTGACCGCGAAGGGCGTGGACGTTTCACACCTGACCACGGACAACAGCGACGTTGCCGAGCTGGTATCCCTGTGGAAGGAGAACTATGACGAGGCCGACGTGAAAAAGTCCAAGTACCCGGGCTTCACCACCCAGGCCAAGCGCAAGGCGCTGGCCAGGCTGGACAAGCGCCTGAGCGGCGACCAGTCCCTGGCGGCCATGAACGTCACCCTGGGCGACGGAGAGGACGCTGCCGCCACAAAGGTGGCTGATACCGACTACGTCAAGGTGAGCGAGGTCGCCAATGCCATCACACTGCCGCTGGGCACCGACAACTTCGGCCGCGATACGCTGACGGAGCTCGTCAAGGCCACGGGCGTCTCGCTGCTGATCGGCCTGATCGCCGGCACGGTGGCAACGCTGCTGGGCCTGATCGTGGGATTGCTCGCCGGTTACGTGGGCGGCGTGCTGGACGACATCCTGATGTTTATCGCCAACCTGTTCACCGTCATTCCCGGCTTCGTACTGCTGATTTTGATCTACTATTCCATCGGCCAGTCCGCCCGTGGCGTCACCACCTGCGCCCTGGTCATCGGCTTTACCAGCTGGGTGTGGACGGCCCGTTCCGTGCGCTCACAGGTCATCAGCCTGAGAAACCGCGACCACGTGAACCTGTCCAAGCTCTCCGGCCACAGCCTTTTTCGCATCGTGCTTACCGACATCCTGCCCTACATCGCCTCCTACGTGGTGATGGCCTTCATCCTCCAGGTCTCCAGCGGCATCCTGGCCGAAGCGCAGCTGTCGCTGCTGGGCCTGGGCCCGAAGACCACCGAGGTGCCCACGCTGGGCCTGATGATGAACTGGGCCAAGCTGTTCGGCGCTTACACCTCTTCGAACGCCTGGTGGGCCTACTTCCCGGTCATCCTCGTGATTGCCCTCATTTCATTCTCGCTGAACCTGATGAATACCGGCCTGGACCAGGTATTCAACCCGGCCCTTAGAGATTAGAGGAGGAGTGACGATATGAGCAAGACAATGCTGGAAGTAAAGGGCCTGACGACCAAGTACATCACGCGCTTCCATGAGGACGTATACGCCGTCGATCACGTATCCCTGAAGATCGAGCAGGGCAAGAGCCTGGGCATCGCGGGCGAGTCGGGCTGCGGCAAATCCACGCTGGCGCTGTCGCTGATGGGGTACTACTTCCCGCCGCTGCACTATACCAGCGGGGATATCATCATCGACGGCAAAAACATCTCCGGCATGGACCCGGACGAAGTGCGCAAAAACGTGCTTGGCACCGAGATCGCATACATTCCCCAGGCGGCCATGAATGCCCTGAACCTCACCCGGAAGATCTACAAGTTCATCGAGGATGTGATCCTGGCCCACAATCCCAAGGCCGACAAGAAGGACATCTACGAGATGGCCAAACACCGCTTCAGCGAGCTGAGCCTGCCGCTGGAGGCGCTGGACAAGTACGCCGTGGAGCTCTCTGGCGGCATGAAGCAACGGGTGGTCATCGCCATATCCACCATTCTCAGGCCCAAGGTGCTGATCGCCGACGAGCCCTCTTCCGCGCTGGACGTGACCAGCCAGAAGGTGGTCATCAAGATGCTGCGGGACATGATGGACAAGGGCATGATCCAGGCCATGATCTTCATTACCCACGAGCTGCCGCTGCTGTACAACGTCACCGACGACATCATGGTCATGTACGCCGGGCAGATCGTGGAGCGGGGCAGCGCGAAGGAAATGGTTTTCGACCCGGTGCATCCCTATTCGCGCGGCCTGATGCGCTCCATACTCGTTCCCGAGGAGGGCACCCGCGACGCCAAGCTGATCGCTATCCCCGGCACGCCGCCGAACCTGGAGCACCCGCCGCAGGGCTGCCGCTTCGCAGAGCGCTGCCGCTATGCCCAGCCCGCCTGCCACTATAACCAGATGCCCATCGTCGACTTCGACCCGGGGCGCAGCTACCGCTGCGGCCTGAGCGTGGACGAGCTGCGGGATATCTATCGCAAGGAGGACGAAGCCGACGCCCAGGCGGCGGCCAATCCGGTTGAGAGCGACGGCCCGGTCCGTCTGACGAAGGGGGTGTAACCGGTGAGCGAAAAGAAAGCCATGCGCCGGGATTTGGCAAGCGCGCCGTCCTGCCTGAAGGGCGTCGGCGTGACCCGGTATTTCCAAACCGGCAAGGTCATCACCAAGGCCGTGGACCACGTGGACTTCGACTTCCACGAGGGCGAGCTGGTGAGCATCGTGGGCGAATCCGGCTCTGGCAAGACCACCCTGTCGAAGATGCTGCTGGGCCTTTTGAAGGAGACGGACGGCCATATCTTCTTTCAGGGCAAGCCCCGGGATATCTCCAGTCGGGCCAAGCTGAAGGAATACTGGTCGGGCATACAGGCCATCTTCCAGGACCCCTTCTCCGCCTTCAACACCTTCAACAAGATCGACACCGTGCTGCTGGACTGCATCCACATGCGGGGCGGCAAGAGCCTGCCGAAGGAAAAGAAGGTCGAGATGATGACGGAGGCCTGCTCCTTCGTCAACCTGAAGTTCGCCGAGCTGACCAACAAGTATCCCTTCGAGCTGTCCGGCGGCCAGATGCAGCGCCTGATGATCGCCCGCATCTTCCTGCTGAAGCCCAAGATCCTGCTGGCCGACGAGCCCACCTCGATGATCGACGCCTGCTCCCGCGCCACGATACTGGATATGCTGCTGCAGCTGCGGGATGAGATTGGCATGACCGTCATATTCATCACCCACGACATTGGCCTGGCCTATTACATCTCCGACAGCATCTACATCATGGAGCACGGCAAGTTCGTGGAAAGCGGCCCCGCCGACGAGGTGATCCTGCACCCCAAGGCCCCCTACACCCGTCGCCTGATCAACGACGTGCCGAAGATCCACGAGGTGTGGGACCTCTCCACGGTGTAAGGCCGACAGACAAAGAACATATCCTTATCCGATATCATAACGGAGGAAATGCTGCTGTACAACTTCTGCGCCTTTGCGCTGCAAATGCCGCTGGGACTGGCGTTGGATCGCGTCGGCAACGGGAAGGCCTTTGCGGCGCCGGGCTGCCTGGTGGTGGCGGCTTCCCTGGCGTTCCAGGGGGGAACGCCCCGGTCGTGTGCCTGGTCGCCGGCATCGGAAACGCTCTGTTTCGCATCGGCGGGAGACATGACGTGCTTCGGCGGTGCGGGCGTCGCGCTGCCTGGCTGGGCGCGTTCGTCTCGCCGGGGGCCTTCGGCCTGTTCCTTGGGGGACTGCTGGGCGGTGGGACCTGCCCGGTGTGACCGGTTCCCACGGCCCTGGCACTGTCCGCCGCGGGGATACTCTGCCTCTGCCCGCCCGTCGCAGGCGCAAGGCAGGCGCCCCTGGCGGACGCCGGAGCCCGGCCTTGGCTGATCGGGCTTGTGGGACAAGGGGACGGTTCTCTTGTCCCACTGTCCCAGGAATGACCTGAGCAAGACCATTGACAGTGCTGTTAGTGCGATATAAAATATTGTGTGTATGGAGCAACTGTTCAGCCTTGGAGGTATCTGAACAGATACGATTATGATTTGGAGGGGCTGTGCTTGAAAGCGTTTTATGAACCGATGCTGTATTTGTCCACGCCGGACCACCCCAATACGATGGGCGCGTTTGTCGCATTTAAGGAGCCGGTGGATGGTGATATTCTCCGGGGGGCTGTCGAGGCGCTGCGCCCGCGATTTCCCTACTTCTACGTTAAAGCTGTCGCGAAGGACGATGACCTGCTTCCCGTTCCGAATCCGCTGCCCATGACGGTGCGGAGCACCTGGGATGCGATCAACCTCAATTCAGGGGAATCGAACCGCCACCTGGCCGCGTGGAAATACGAGGGGAATCGGCTGGCTTTTGAGATTTCACATTCCCTGACGGATGGAGCCGGGATGCTCCCATACTTCAAAAGCGCCCTGTATCTCTACCTGTCCAGGCAGACCGGAGAGGCTTTGGACCCGAAGGGCTTCCGGCTGCCCGGAGACGCCATACCCGCGTCGGAGACCGGGAACCCCTTTGCCGGGCTGGACATCGACGCAGCGGAAGCCCCGCTGTATTCAAAGCGCCCTACGGAGGATTTCTGTCGCCTGAACGCGGGGGCAGAGAGGGATCCGGGACTAACCTGTATCAAGCTGTCCGAAGCGCAGCTGATGCAGTATTGCCAGGACTTTGACGGCAGCCCGAACGCCTTTCTCTCTGTGATGTTCGCGCGGGCGGCGCGCCGCTATGATCCGGCGAGCGAAAAGACGATCAGCGTTGCCGTGGCCATCGATCACAAGGCGATGCTTGGCAATCGCGACAACTATCATATGTTTGCGAATGTGGTCGAGCTGGATTTTCCCAGGAGCAGGCCGTTGGACGACCTGCTGAAGGCCTGCACCATCGCCCGCGGGCAGATCCTGCTACAAGCGCAGCCAGAAAATTCCCTCTGGGCCATGAAGCAAAGAAAGGCGCTCTACGCAAAAATGGACCGGATTCCGCTGGAAATGAAGCTTGGAATCCTGGCGAAAGCCGCCGGGAGCCCTCGGTGGAGCATATCCGTATCCTACGCCAGCAGCAGGTCCTTTGGCCCTCTGGACCCGTATATCGATGAATTCTATGTGCTGTCAGAGCCGGGCGTGTCGGATGTCATGTGCGAGGTCTCCTGCATCAACCACAGCTTCTTCCTGGCTATAGGGCAAAATTTCTCCTCGGATGCCTTTGTGAAGGCGTTTCTCGACGAGCTTGCCTCGGTCGGGATCGGTTATGAGGTGATGCGAAGGGAGCCGTTACGCCTGTGCGGGCTTGAGGCGTATCGCTGAAGGGGCGACCGTTGAGTGATTATGTCGTGGGACAAGGGGACGGTTCTTCTGTGGGACAAGGGGACGGTTCTTCTGTCCCGGCTGAGCGCGCATTTCGGCTGGAAAGTGGGACAAGAGAACCGTCCCCTTGTCCCGCGATGATTGCCGTATCGCCGGGCGTGAGACGGTTCTGTGAAAAGGAAGTGAAAACCAGGGCGGTTCAGTTGAAAACCGGGCCGTTTATATGCAAAATGGAATCATCCCAATGACGAGGAGGTTTTTTCCATGAAGAAGCGTATGACGGCGATGTTGCTGGTGACGGTGCTGCTGGTGCTCTGCGCGGTCCCCGCGCTGGCCGTGGCGCCAAAGGTGCAGAAGACGGAGTATGAAGGCAACGGCGTGGTGGAGGTGGATTTTTCCGCTTCGAAGGTGACCTACAGGAACCCCGCGGTGGCCGTTAAGGACGCCGACGGCAGGAAACTGACGGCGAAGATCACCCACAAGGACGACGACGACCTCACCTTCAAGGTCAAAGGCATCGTGGCCGGGACCAGCTATACCTATACGATCACCGGCGTCCGCAAGGGAAGCAGCGGAACCTTCGGCAAGGTAAAGGGCAGCTTTACGACCCCGTCCGAAAAGCCCGCCATCACAAAGGTGAAGTATGACAAGGCGGACAAGGAGCTTGAGATCGATTTTGCCACGAAGGTCCAGTTCAAGAACCTGAAGGTTACGGTCAAGGATAAGGCCGGCAACAAGCTGACTGTCAAGAAGATCGAAAAGGGCGACGACGACCTGGAGGTCAGGGTGGCCGGCATGAAGAAGGGCGGCAAGTACACGGTGACCGTCTCCGGCGTCCGGGTGAAGGGCGTTGGAAAATACATCAAGGTGTCGAAGACCTTCGTCGCATAATCCGGTTTCCGCATTCGGACGGCAGATGCGCCGGAAGGCACAGTTTCACATATTCCCTCATGGCCCCGGTTGGCAGTGTCCCGCCGGGGCCTTTGATCATAACATTTTCTTATACACCTAAAAAGTCTTGTTGTTTTAACCTGCGTGTAGTATAAGAAATCGAGACCCTATCAAAATTGTACCGGGGGGATGAGTATTGAAGCCCTATCTTGAAGAAAAAGAAGCCGTTTTATCGCAGACGGGCTCGTCGATGACAGGCCTGAGCGACGCCGAAGCCGCTGAACGACTGAAGCGGAACGGACCCAACAAGCTGAAGGAGGGCAAGAAGGACAGCCTTCTCGTCAAATTCCTGGGAGAGCTGAAGGATCCCATGACCATCGTGCTGATCGCGGCCGCGGCGGTCAGCGCCGTCACCGCCATCTATGCGGGCGAGAGCCTGACGGACACGGTGATCATACTGGCGGTGGTGCTGATCAATGCCTGCCTGGGCGTCTACCAGGAGAGCAAGGCGGAGGCGGCCATCGAGGCGCTGCAGCAGATCGCCGCCGCCACGGCGAAGGTCGTGCGCGACGGCCACCAAAAGACGATTCGCGCCGACGAGGTGGTCGTGGGCGACCTGCTGATCCTGGAGGCCGGCGACGCCGTGCCCGCGGATGCCCGCATCGTGGAGTGCGCCTCGATGAAGACCCAGGAGTCCGCCCTGACAGGGGAGTCCACCGACGTCCTGAAGCAGAGCGAGGCGCTGCAGGCCGCGGAGAACGGGGAGGTTACCCTGGGTGACCGGAAAAACATGGTTTACATGGGCTCCATCGTCACCTATGGCCGGGGTCATGCCGTGGTCACCGCGGCGGGCATGGACACGGAGATGGGCGCCATCGCGGACCAGCTGTCCAGGGCCGAGGACGAGGAGACGCCGCTGCAGGTCAAGCTGAACGAGCTGTCCCGCAAGCTGTCGGTCATGATACTGGTAATCTGCGCCTTTGTGTTCGTGGTCAACCTGGTGCGCAGCGGGGGCAAGGCAGTGCTGGACACCTTCATGGTCGCTGTCTCGCTGGCCGTCGCGGCGATCCCCGAGGGCCTGAGCGCGGTCGTGACGATCCTGCTGTCCATCGGCGTGACGAAGATGAGCAAGAACCACGCCATTATCCGCAAGCTCACGGCGGTGGAGACGCTTGGCTGCACGCAGATCATCTGCTCGGACAAGACCGGC
>JAFRJF010000100.1 GCA_017432405.1 Clostridia bacterium
GGATGAAGAACTATACCGCTGAATCCATTCGCAACGTGGGCGTTTTCGGCCATGCCGGCGAAGGAAAGACCACTCTCGTAGAAGCCATTTTGTTCGACACCGGTCTCGTGGACCGCATCGGCAAGGTGGAGAACGGCACCACCGTCTCCGACTTCGATCCCGAAGAAGCCAAGCTCGGCTGCTCTATCAACATGTCCGTGGAGCCCGTGGAGTGGAAGAACACCAAGATCAACTTTATTGACGCTCCGGGCGGCTACGACTTCTATGGCGACGTGGCCTCCGCCGCGTTCCTGGCTGACAGCGCCCTCATCGTGGTGGGCGCCGAGAAGGCCATGGCCATGTGCCAGGCCCAGAGCATGCCCCGCATGATGGTCATCAACCAAATGGACAGGAAGAACGCCAGCTTCGAGAAGGTCATGGCCGTGGTCAACGAGAAGTTCGGCCCCAACGTGGTCCCCATCCAGCTGCCCATCATGGAAGGCAGCAACTTCAAGGGCTTCGTGGACATCATCAACATGACCGCCTACCTCTTCGACGGCAAGAACCTGAAGGAAACGGCCATCCCCGGCGGTCTCAGCGACGAGGCCCAGACCCTCTATGAAAAGCTCACCGAGGCCGCTGCTGAGGCGGACGAGGAGCTCATGGAGAAGTACTTCGAGGAGATGGAGCTGCCCAAGGAGGACATCCTCTACGGTCTCAGCAAGGGTGTGAAGGAAGGCACCGTGACCCCTGTGGTCTGCACCTCCGCGCTGAACAACGCGGGCGTGTTCACGCTCCTTGACAACATCGTCCACTACCTGCCCTCCGCAGCCGACGCCAAGCTCCCCGCCGCCACCGACGCGAACGGTGAAGCCATTGAGCTCGGCCGGGACGGCAAGATGGTGGCTACCGTGGCCAAGACCATCAACGACCAGTTCGGCAAGTACTCCATCGTCAAGGTCCATCGGGGCACCCTGGACATCAACGTGACGCCCTACAACGTGAACAGCGAGAAGGCCGAGAAGCCCACCGCCCCTGTGCTTATCCGCGGCAAGAAGACCTTGGCCATCGATAAGCTCAACGCCGGCGACATCGGCGCCCTGCCCAAGCTTCAGTACACCGCCACCAACGATACCCTGTGCGAGCAGAGCGATATCGTGAAGGTCGCGCCCATCGAGTTCCCCAAGGCCTGCATCGCCCTCGCCATCGCAGCCAAGAACAAGGGCGAGGATGACAAGGTCATCGCCGGCCTCAACCGTATCCGTGAGGAGGATCCCACCATCACCATCGAGAAGAACATCGAGACCGGTGACGTGCTCCTGTGCGGCCTCGGCGAGAAGCATATCGACGTGATTTGCAGCAAGCTGAAGAACAAGTTCAACGTGGAAGCCACCCTGAACGAGCAGCGCATCCCCTACCGTGAGACCATCCGCTCCACCGCGGAGGCCGAAGGTAAGCATAAGAAGCAGACCGGCGGCAGCGGCCAGTTCGGCGTGGTCAACATCAAGTTCGAGCCCGCCGACGAGGGCGTGGACTACGAGTTCGTGGATGCCATCGTGGGCGGCGTGGTGCCCCGCGAGTTCATCCCCGCCGTGGACAAGGGCCTCCGTGAGGCCATGAAGCACGGCGTCCTGGCCGGTTATCCTATGATCGGCGTCAAGGCCACCCTGTTCTTCGGCAAGTACCATCCCGTGGATTCCAAGGAAGTGGCGTTCAAGTCCGCCGCTCGTCTCGCCTATAAGGCGGCCTGCGTCCAGGCTTCGCCTGCCCTCATCGAGCCCATCTACCGGTACGACATCCTGGTGCCCAACGACAACGTGGGCGACATCATCGGCGACCTGAACCGTCGCCGGGGCCGGATGCTGGGCATGAACCC
>JAFRJF010000011.1 GCA_017432405.1 Clostridia bacterium
GCGCACCGAGGTATCACGAGGAATAGAGCGACCGTTCCCGCGACAGAACAGAGGATTATTCATGTTTTAAGGGATGGTGTTTGTTTCTACCATGCGCCAGCCACTATTTCTAATCCCTAATCCCTCTCCCCGACAAATCAGAATTTCCCGGGGATTGCCAGACGCGCCTGGGGTATGGTATAATATAATCGTGAAGGTATACTTCGCGCCAAAGGCGTGATACAGATATCAAAGAGGCAAATCATGAACAGACGCAACAAAAACGCGCGCCGCCGCTGGCGACGGCTGGCGGTGCCGCTGGCGCTGGTGGGCGCGGCGGCGATACTGGCGGGCTGGCTGATCGAGAGCAGCGGCTGGGGGGCGCTTGAGGCCCGGGCCACCGAGGGGCTGGAGGGCGTGCGCATCAGCGAGGTGCAGAACCACAACGCGCTGACCCTGCCCGGGGAGGGCGGGAGGGGACCGGCCTGGATCGAGCTGGAGAACACCGGCGACGCGCCGGTGTCCCTTCACGGGCTGTGCCTGACCCGGGACACCAAGCTGACCAAGACCCTGGTCTTCCCCGACATCCGCATGGAGCCGGGGGAATTCCTGCTGGTCTACGCCGACGGCCTGGGCGTCTCGGCGACGGACGGCGCGCTGCACGCCCCCTTCCGGCTGCCCAAGTCCGGCGCCCACGCGCTGTTCCTGTACGACTCCGCCCAGCGGCTGCTGGACGAGGTGGAGGTGCCCGTCATGAAGGCGGACGAGGCCTGGTGCCGGGATGATAACGGCGAATGGGCGCTGACCGCCGAGCCGACGCCCGGTCGGGCGAATGTCCTGGCCGATCACAGGGGATCCTCGGTGCAGGCGTCCGACGTCGCGCTGAACGAGTTGATGTGCGCCAATGTCGACCTGTTCCCGGACGAGGACGGCGAATGCCACGACTACATAGAGATCGCCAACCGGGGCGAGGAGGACGTGGACCTGGAGGGCTACTGGCTGTCCGACAACGCCGCCAAGCCCAACAAGTGGCGCTTCCCCGCCGTCCCTCTGCCCGCGGGCGGGGTGCTGGCCATCCACTGCTCCGGCGAGGACCGGCGGGACGACCCGGCGCAGCTGCATGCCAATTTCAAACTGTCCAAGGGGGAGACGGTCTACCTGTCCCGGCCCGACGGCACGACGGTCTGCGTGGTCACCCTTCCCGAGCTCCAGGCAGGCCAGGCGCTGTCCTGGATCGACGGCGAGGGCTGGGGCACCGCGCTGCCGCCCACGCCCAACCGGGAAAACACGGTTGAGGCGGCGCTGGCGCTGGACGGCGAAAACCGGGCCGGGCGGGCCGGACGCGTGTATATCAGCGAGGTCATGGCCAGCCCGGTCACCGAGAAGCGGGACTGGCTGGAGCTGTTCAACGATTCGGACGCCGACGCCCAGATCGGCGGCTGGGGCCTGTCGGACAGGCTGAGCCATCCCCGCAAGTGGCAGTTTCCCGAGGGCACGGTCATTCCGGCCCACGGCTACCTGGCGGTGTTCCTGGTGGGGGACGGCAGCGCCCCCGCCGGGGACTACCTGTCCGCGCCCTTCGCGCTGCCCGCCGACGGGGGCTGCGCGGTGAGCCTGTGCGACCCCTCGGGCCATGTCCTGGACAGCCTGTACCTGCCCCAGCAGTACGCCGGGGCTTCCTTTGGCCGGGACGCCGAGGGCGGCTGCGGCTACTTCGACGGCGGCACGCCCCTGGCCGCCAACGGCCCGAAGGCGCTGCTGGGCCCGGCCCAGGGGGCGCGGTATTCCACGCCGGGCGGGCTGCACACCTCCGGCGAGCACATCGAGGTGACCCTGACGGCGAACCCCGGCGCGCGGATCTACTACACGCTGGACTGCTCCGACCCCGGCGAGGACAAGACCCTGTACGACGGCACGCCCATCCCCGTGGACGGCAACACCGTGCTGCGCACCCGGGTGTACGAGGAAGGCCGCCTGCCCTCGATCATGGATGCCCAGAGCTACCTGTTCGACGTGAAGGCCGCCGGCGAGGCCCCCTATGTGGTCTCGCTGGTCTCCGACCCCACCGGGCTGTACAGCGACGAGACGGGCATCATGGTCATGGGCCTGCATCCCGAGGCAAAGTTTCCCCACGGCGACTACGGCCACGGCGCGAACTTCTGGATGGACTGGGAGCGGGAGGCCCACGTGGAGCTGTTCACCGGGGCGGGGGAGACGGCCGTCTCCCAGGAGTGCGGCATCAAGCTGCACGGCCGCAACACCCGCGCCTTTGAGCTGAAGAGCTTCAAGGTGATCGCCCGGGGCCGCTACGGCGCGAAGCTATTCAAATACCCGCTGTTCCGCGACCGGCCCTGGGACGAATACGAGGCCTTCATACTGCGCTATTCGGGGCAGGATTACAAGTATACCTTCATGCGGGACGCGGTGCTGACGGCCATGGCCGCCAACACCAGCGTGATGTACATGGAGGCCGAGGAGTGCATCGTCTACCTGAACGGCGAATACTACAGCGCCATGTACGTTCGGGAGAACGTCAGCCCCTTCTCCCTGGCCCGCTGCGAGGGCTGGGAAGGGCAGGAGGCCGCGCTGGACCTGGTCAAGAGCGGCGCGGACGTGAAGCAGGGCACCAACGAGAGCTATGCCGCGCTGAGGACCTGGCTGGACGGGCATGACGCCAACACCCAGGAGGCCTATGACCGGATCACCGCCGAGGTGGACATCGACAACTTCATCGAGTTCGCCACCTTTTACTGCGTGTACGTGCCGCCGGACACCGTGAACGTGAAGCGCTACCGCAACACCGCCGCCGACGGAAGGTGGCGCTGGGTGCTGTACGACCTGGACCGGGGCCTGCGGGGCGGCAAGAGCAGCGGCAGCGGCTTCGAGCTGATGGCCCAGGGCACCAACGCCCAGCTGTTCAACGCCGTGATGGCCAACGACGCGCTGCGGGAGAAGTTCCTGGACAACCTGAACCGGGCCCTGTCCACCTACCTGTCCAGCGCGAGCCTGGCCCGGGCGGTGCAGGAACAGTACGAACGCATCAAGCCGCTGCTGCCCGAGTACCTGGCGAAGGTGGACGTCACCGAATCCCGCTACCAGACCAACCTGAAGAACCTGATGTCCAACGTCAGAACCCGCCCCACCCTGGTGCTGCAGCAGTGCGCGGAGTATCTGAACATACCCGAGGCGGAGATGCGGGAGCGGTTCAAGGAGACGATTGCGGCGATCGAGGCGTACAAGGGGGGAAATGAGGAATGAGGAATTAGGAATGAGGAATGGCGGTGGAAATCCTTCGGATTTCTTGGATTGATATGGGGGTCGGGTCTTCTTCCTTCGTGGGTGTATTGGCGGTGGCAACTTCTGATTTATCGGGGAGAGGGATTAGGGATTAGGGATTAGAAATAGTGGCTGGCGCATGGTAGAAACAAACACCATCCCTTAAACATGAATAATCCTCTGTTCTGTCGCGGGAACGGTCGCTCTATTCCTCGTGATACCTCGGTGCGCGGCTTCTCCTAATCCCTAATCCCTATTCCCTAATCCCTGCGCGTCAGCGCGACAAATCAGCATTTACCCGGCTGAACGGATATGTTCAATCAAAGAAATCCGTCAGGATTTCATCCTCCATTCCTCATTCCTCATTCCTAATTCTTCCGCGTTGCCCCCGGCGGTGAGCCGGTTTTGGAATAATCGAACCATATAGGCAATTGTAAAAGTCGGCGCGGGAGCGCGAAATGGCAGCAAGAGCAAGCCGGACAAAGGATAAGAAGAAGGAACGGGGACAAAGGCACAGAGAGAAGGGTAGCGCAAAGCGGGCGGGGTAAAAGCC
>JAFRJF010000101.1 GCA_017432405.1 Clostridia bacterium
AGGTGGACAGCGGCTTTGTCACCAGCTTCACCGTGACCAACTTCACCGACGAGCCCATGTCCCTGTACCTCAACGGCGAGCTGTTCACCCAGTGGGTCAACAGCGGCGTCTTCCGTACCCAGTACACCGTTCCCGTTTACGCCAACTTCAGCTGGACGGTGAACGGCGAGGAGTACGCTCCCGCCGACCTTGGTCTGGACTTCAACAACGACGGCGTCTCCAACAGCGCTGACGCGCAGATCCTGCTTGACTGGTGCGCTGACGACAGCATCGAGATCTACAATCTCCAGGATGCCGATCTGGACGGCGACGGCGACGTGGATACCGCCGACGCCAAGATCGCCTTCGAGACCCTGAACGGCGCCTCCATCCAGCTGGCTGCCGGCGAGACCGCTGTGGTCAGCGCCTATGTCAACTACGACATGAGCGAGTATGACGCCTTCAACGGCAACTATGTGGAAGGCTTCCTCTTCGTCCGTGAGGGCGAGAGCGCCGACGGTGCCCTGGGCATCGAGCACTCCATCCCCGTCTTCGGCTACAACGGCAGATACACCGATGCCACCATGTTCGACCGCGGCTCCCGCCTGGAGTACATGTATGGCTTCGGCGACGGCGATGAAGAAGAAGGCGTGCTCCCGTACATGTACTACGCTGCTGCCACCGCCGGCGGCCTGGGCGAGGCTGTCCTGGAGCAGGAGACCTTCCTGGTGAGGTATACCGGCGACAGCGGCACCTACTACTTCGGCGGCAACCCGCTGATCGACGACGAGACCTATCACCCCGAGCGCAACGCTCTGAACGCCGCTGACGTTCTGTACGGCGCGCGCTTCACCCAGATCCGCAACTCCGGCGCCTCCCGCTTCTACGTGACCGACAAGTACGATCGCTTGGTGAAGGGCTCCGAGATGATCGGCGGTCCCGCTTACGCGGCTTACTACTACCGCAACCAGGCGACCTGGCAGACCACCACCACCAGCCCCGCCTTCAACTATGTTCCCAGGAACGCGAAGGAAGGCGACGAGCTGACCGCCCACTACCAGCTGGCTCCTGAGTACTATGTGGAGCCTGACGGTTACGTCCGTTGGGAAGATCTGGGCGAGGGCAGCGAGATCTCCATCCCCTTCGTGATCGACAGCACCGCTCCCGACATCGTCAAGGTCTACCGCGACAGCAGCTCCGCTCCTGAGCAGGACGACTATGAGCTGCCCATCAACGGCCAGGATGCCGGTGTGAACGAGGGCGAGGACCATCCCATCACCGACGAGCCTGAAGAGCCCGCCACCGATACCCTGGAGATCATCACCCACGATAACCAGTACATCGCGGCTGTGGCCCTCTTCACGGATACCGGCGACCTGATTGGCGCTGCCGGCGCTGTGGAAGACACCATCCGCGGCAAGGAAGTGTACTACAGCTTCGACCTGAAGGCGATCTTCGGGGAGAACGTGTACCCCTACCTGCTGGTTCAGGTGTACGACTACGCCTCCAACCTGTCCACCTACAAGGTCAACCTGGTGGACGACCTGGAGAACGCCGAGGTGGAGAGCGTTGAGCTCAACACCAACGAGGCGACCATCATCGGCACCGGCAGCATCCGCCTCACCGCCATTGTGCGGCCCTGGGGCATCGATGACGCTGTGACCTGGACCTCCGACAACGAGGCAGTCGCTGTTGTGGACGACAACGGCCTTGTCACCGGCGTGGCCGAGGGCACTGCCATCATCACCGCCACCTCTGCGCTGGATCCCACCAAGTCCGGCAGCTGCGAAGTCACCGTCAAGTTCATTGACAAGGAACTGAGCGGCATCGTTTGGGACGAGAACGGCGCGGTCTGGTTCTCCGACTTCAACCTGAACAGCCTGCCTGGCTATGAGAAGCTGAATGCCTCCAACCTGCGGCTCTCCATCAGCTCCGCTGCCTACGATGAGAACGGGGTTCTCTACGCTGCGGATCTGGACAGCGACGAACTGATCTCCAACCTCTATACCGTGAACACCGAGGATTGGTCCGTCGAGATGATCGGCGCCTCCTCCGTCGGCTACATGGATATCTGCCAGGCCCCGAGCCTCGGCGAGAACCACATGCTGGCGGTCTACGGTCCTTATGTGCTGATCGTGAACAAGGAGACCGGCGATTACGAAAGCGCTTTCAACTTCGCCAGATACACCGGCAATGCTGCGCTGGTCGGCATTGCTTACGAGGAGCAGTACGATCATCCCAGCTATGGCCTTACCGACTGGGTCTTCCTGGTCGACACCAACGGCAAGCTGTATAATGTCGACTTCCTGCCCTATAACGGCAGCTATGCCAACTTCACGCCGAGCAGCTTCGGATCTCTGGGTTACACCTGCGATCTGGATTACTGGCAGTCCCTGTACTATGACGGCGCCAGCCTCTATTGGAGCTGCTTCAACATGGCTTCCAATAAGGTCGACATCATCATGGTGGACGATCTGTACCACGACGGCAGCATTTACATGACCGGCAGCTTTGCCGACGGCGTGTGGCCTGTCGGCGGCCTCTTCGAGAACGGCATCAATCCGTACTTCGGCGAGATCGAACAGGCTGACCACAGCGACGCTGTCATTGACCCGAACTCCGAGATACTGAAAGAGATCCAGCCCATCACCGGCAGAACGCCCGCTCCTGCGGACCCGTCCGATGAGGAGCCCATCGACGAAGAGGAAGAGGGCTTCATCGAAGACGTCGACGACGATAACAGCGGCGTGATCGGCGGCACCCTGACTGCTGTCAGCGTGGAAGCCGCTCCCACTCCCGGCACTGCCGAGCAGCAGAAGGTCGACACCATGGCTATGGTGCAGATCTCTGCGGATGAGCTGAGCTACAACGGCAAGATCGTGGTCGACTTCGATCCCGAGACCGCTACCCTGATCAGCGCCAGCTCCTCCGCCCAGTTCAACGGCATCCTGAACCGCAGCGAGGATCTGGGCAAGTACGT
This sequence comes from Clostridia bacterium, assembly GCA_017432405.1. Next base: position 2,960 of record JAFRJF010000101.1, read on the forward strand.
GCTGGCCTGGGTCGACCTGGATGGCATCGATGCTGACGAACCCATCCTCACCCTGATCTTCGACAAGGACAGCCAGGGCACCGTGACCATC
>JAFRJF010000102.1 GCA_017432405.1 Clostridia bacterium
AGGTTCGACTTCGGGCTCGGCTTCCGGTTCAACCTCAGGCTCAGCTTCCGGTTCCTGCTCAGGTTCGACTTCGGGCTCAGCTTCCGGTTCAACCTCCGGCTCGACTTCCGGCTCCTGTATCTGTTCGACCTCAGGCTCAGCTTCCGGCTCCTGCTCAGGTTCGACTTCGGGCTCGGCTTCCGGGTCAACCTCCGGCTCGACTTCCGGCTCCTGTATCTGTTCGACCTCCGGCTCGACTTCCGGCTCAGCTTCCGGTTCCTGTATCTGTTCGACCTCCGGCTCAGCTTCCAGCCCCTGCTCAGGTTCGACTTCCGCCTCGGCTTCCGGCTCTTGCTCAGGTTCGACTTCCGGCTCGGCTTCCGGTTCAACCTCCGGCTCCTGCTCGGGTTCGACTTCCGGTTCGACTTCCGGCTCAACCTCCGGCTCGACTTCCGGCTCCTGCTCGGGTTCGGCTTCCGGCTCAACCTCCGGCTCCTGCTCGGGTTCGACTTCCGGCTCAACCTCCGGCTCGACTTCCGGCTCAACCTCCGGTTCAACCTCCGGCTCGGCTTCCGGCTCCTGTATCTGTTCGACCTCCGGCTCTACTTCGGGTTCAGCCTCCGGCTCCTGTACCTGTTCTACCTCCGGCTCAGCTCCCGGCTCCTGCTCAGGTTCGACTTCCGCCTCGGTTTCCGGCTCGACTTCAGGCTCGGCTTCCGGCTCCTGTATCTGTTCGACCTCCGGCTCACCTTCGGGCTCAACCACAGGCTCGGCTTCAGGCTCGGCTTCCGTTTCAACCTCCGGCTCGACTTCAGGCTCGGCTTCCGGCTCAGCTTCTGCAACAGGCGTCTGCACCTGTTCCATCTCAAGATCGACGCCGACATCAATGCCGAGCGCTTCATTCAATCCGGACACTTCGACCAGATCCCCGGACGAAGCATCCTCCAAACCGTCGTCATTGATGTCAGGTATTTCCATAGAACCGTCGAAAACATCGCTTTCGGCTTGATCCGTTCCTGACGCCCTGCCGTTTTGCAAAACGATGGTATAGGATTTGGCGCCCGTAAACACGGCAAGCTCGATCTCCTTGAAGCTCCGAACCACCGTGAGCCGATAATCCTTCTTTCCCTTTTCAATGGTCAGGCAACGTCCTTCGTTCCCGCTGTGCTCGATCACGCCCAGATCCACGATGTCGCTGATCTTAACGGGCAGGCCGGCACGCTTGAGCAGCGCGCTGAGGCGTATCCTCGAAGCGGTGTTGCTGAGGTCGCAACTAAAGAGCGGGCCAAAGCCGTCTGGGTTCTCCGAAAGCGCCTTGGCCGCCTTGGCCACATCCTCCACCGTCAGGGTCGGATCGTTGACCAGTCTGAGGGTGAACACGCCGTCCACCGTGTAGACCGTCAGCCTCGCCTCCGCGAAGAGGGGCTTCATGACGATGAGATAATCGTCCTCCACTTCGGCAACCGCCACAAACAGGGACATGTCGATGCCCGTATTGACGCTGTCGTTCTGCAGGGTGACGCTTTGGATATCCTTCAACCGCCTGACGGGCAGCTCCAGTTTCACAATGAGATCACTGAGCAGCAGCCTGGTTTCGTCCTCCAGTCGATAGGCATAGGTCTTTCCCTCTCCCGCCGCATTTGACGTGAGATGGTTCGAAAGTGAAAGATCGCCCAGCTCGAGGGATTCGTCATACGCATCCGCCAGCGAGGTGTCCGGCTCCAGGTCCTCGGCAAACGCAAACGAATCGGGATTGATCTCCAGGATCTCAGCCGACGCCAGTCGGTTTTGTATGGCGTTGATGTCGTCCGCCACAAGGCCGAGGGTATTGGACATCAGGCACACGACCACAAGCAAGCTGAACAGCCGCTTCGCAAAACGCCTGTTGACCCATCCCTGCCATAGCCCGCGCCGCCGCGATTCCAGGTCCCGCGACGCCCGGCTCGATTCTATATTTCGATAGTCCTTCATTTGGTCTACCTCCGAAAAGCAGAAGCCATTTTTATACGGCAAACTCCGCCTGCATCATTTTATCTGCAGACGGAAACCCATTATTCCGTTTCTCCAACCCGATTCCGGAGAAAATGAATCCCGGCGAAAACGGTTGAAAACCAACAAGGATGTGATATAAACCGACTGCAATAATCGATTCTATTAATCCACACTTATTATATCACGGAGTAGGGCAAAAAGTCCATATCCAAAGCCCCAAAATTCGCGGTTTGCCAAAGTTTTTTTACAATGAAACTATTTGAAGAAACAGAAAGCTCCAAAGAACAAGCGGTGTTCATATGATCTCTGTCATTTGAACACCGCTTGTTCATCAAAATGCTCATCCGATGACTGCGCCGGGGGCGACCTTTCCGCCCGCCCTTTTCCCGGCAGGGACGACGGCGCCCGCGTTGACGTGGCTGAAATCGTCGATCGTGGCATCATGGTCGACCAGCGCGCCTATGGACAGTATGCAGCCCTTCCCCACACTCGCGTTGGTGTTGACCACTGCCCCGGGAAGGACAATGCTTCCCTCGCCCAGGGTCGCGGAGGGCGCGACGAAGGCCCTCGGGTGGACGAGGGTCGCGATGGGGGCGTCGACCGCCTGCAGGCGCTGTATAAGCGTCCGGCGCAGGTCATTGTTGCCGATGCTGACGATCACGCCGTCATAGCCGCCTGCCAGCGCCTCGGCCCGGTCCGTCGTGCCGACGGCGCAGGGGTTGCGGTCGTCCAGGAAGTCCACCCGGTCATAGCCGCAGGCCATGGCGACCTCGGCCAGCACCTGCCCGTGACCGCCTGCGCCGATGATCAGCAGCTTTTTCATAGGCACCCCCGCTCACCCCGCCTTGATCGGGCCGACCTCGATCCTCGCGCCGCGCATAGACTTGACCTCATACCGGTCAGAGAGCACGGCCACGCACTCCTGGAGGTTGGAAAACTCGCGATCTACGCCGTCCACCGTCACCGTCACAGGCCCTTCCACAAGACCCAGCAGCGCGCTCAGCGGCATCTTGCCGGGCAGGTCGCTGAGATATTCGAGGTAATCCCTGACCGGCACGTCCTTCGCCGACCGGCGGATCTCTTCACGCTTTTCCGGGCTCAGGCTCTCGTCGGCGATGAACACGATGCTGATGCCCTGGTACTGGATCTGCGCCGGGATGGAGCCGTAATCGACGATCGGAATGCCGTCCATCGTCTTTCCGCTGTGCTCGCCGACGATCACCACCACCTGGAACGGGGAATTATCCTCCAAATAGCGGATGAATTCCTTTCCAGTATCCCCGGAGCCCACCACCATGGCCGGAATCGTCCACGAGCGGATCTTTTCACCCCGCTGCTTGTGTATGTGCAGGAACCGATAGGCGAAGCGAATCATGGCGGTCATCAGGAATTGCAGGAAGGCGCCGATGAGATAATAGCTGGTCGGCATGCTGTGCACAAACCACTTCGTGCCAAAGACGTGAATCGCTGCGGTGATGGCATTGGCCACTATGATCCGGTTCATATCGTCCAGCCCCGCGTAGCGCCACATGCCGTTGTAAAGCCCGCAGGCATAGAACACGATCAGGCAGAGCACGGTATAGTACGGCGTAAACTGCAGGTAGTACTCCCTGAAATCGCCGATGCCCGAGGTGAACCTGAAGTGCACGTAGAATCGGATCAGCAGGGCCAGCAGATAGGCCCCGTTGACGGCGATGATATCCAGCAGCACGATCCACAGATCGGAGCGCAAGCGCTTCTTAATGTTCTCCATCATAGCAATTCTTCTCCATAATGGGTTTTCCTCGATGCTATCATACCACAAACGAAGCGCAATGTCTACTGTACTGCTGAGACGAAATTTAGGCTTTCACACCCCTATAGCTTTTTCGAATCTTCTCATAGCTTTCAAGATTGCCGATATCATAGCGGCTTCCGGGCATTGGCCAGGCCTTCATCGCCGTCTGCCTGGAGAGCCACGCCGCGAAGCTCCCCGGCGCGTCATAGCCGCAGCCCGCCGCCAGGGCTTCCGGAATCCTTCGGAGATCCTGCGCCTTATAGAAATAAAAGGGCGGTACCGCGAGGTTGCTCCTGGGTTCTTTGGGCTTCTCCTCGTAGGAGGTGATCCTGTTCTCCCCGTCCACCGAGATGATGGCCGTGCGCTGCTGCTTCGCCAGGTCGTTCTCCTCGTAGCACATGATGCAGGAGCAATCGTTTTCAATGCCAAAGCGGATAAACGGCACCAGGCTGAAGTCCAGCACATTATCGCCCGCGATGACCAGCATGTCGTCGCGTATGTTCTGCGCTTCAACGGCGAACTGGATGTCCTTCACCGCTCCAAGCCGGGTATCGTTGGTGGACGTGCCGTCGTCCACGACGGTGATGGGCTTATCACTCGTCCTGGCCCATTCCCGAAAGCAGTCGGCGAACTTGTGATTGCTGATGACCACATACTCGTCCACCAGGGCGGAAGTGTGGATGTCGTCGATGAGCCAGTCCAGTATGGCCTTCCGGCCCACCTTCAAAAGCGGCTTGGGGAAATTCTCCGTCAGGGGATACAGGCGGGTCGCGTAGCCCGCGGCCAGTATGATCGTCTTCATAGCTTCACCCCGTCCGCGCTGTCGCAGAGATGGAAGCTGTACTTCCCCTCCAGGTGGGGGTACGCCTTCAGGTATTTTTCCGTCACGGTCCGCTCGACGTCCTCCGCCTTGTCCGGGTCGATCAGCGCCATGCAGCAGCCCTTGAAGCCCGCCCCGGAGAAGCGCCCGCCGTAGATGCCGTCGGTGGCGGTCATGATGTCGTACATCGTGATCAGCTCCGGGCAGCCGCACTCATAGTTCTCCACGCTGCTCCTGCCGCTCTCGAAGATCAGCCGGCCATAGGCGTCCAGGTCGCCCCTGCGCCAGGCCTCCGCGCCGGCCTCGGCCCGGGCGATCTCGTTGAAATAGTGGGTCGCCCGCTTGCGGAAGCTGTCCGGCAGGCGATCCTTGTAGGCCTCGAACACCTCCACTGGAACGTCCCTCAGCCGGGTATCCACAAACTTGCCGTATTCCATGCCGGCCCAGGCGAGCAGGCTGTAGGCCGCCGCCTTGCACTCGTCCTGGCGCAGGTTGTAGGCGCTGGTGGCCAGCGAGCGCTCCAGGCCGCTGAAGAGCACGGCGATCCGGAAGGGCTTCATGGCGGGATTCATCGGGATCAGCTCATAGCTGTCGTCCCGGCAATCCATGTACAGCAGCTGATCCTTCCGGCACAGCACCTCGCAGCTCTGGTCCAGCTTGCCGCAGTTGACGCCCACATAGCGATTCTCGGCGGCCTTGGCCATCATGATGGTCTCCCAATCCCCCAGCGCGATGCCGTTGACCCGTGCCAGGGCAGACAGGAAGGCGATGATGACTGCCGCCGAGGAGCTCAGACCGCCCACGGGCAGCGTGCCTTCGATCACCGCAGACAGGCCTACGCGCAGCGGATACTTCTCTGCCAGCATCTCCGCCGCCCCGCGCATGTGGTCCGCCCAGTCCCCCACCTTCTGCTCGGGAATGCCGTTGACATGGAACTGCGCCCGCTTCGGGAAATTCAGGCTCTTCAGCTCCACCACGCCGTTGCGCTTGGGCGAAAAGGCGATGTGGACGCCTTTGTCCAGGGCCAGCCCGTTGATCTTGCCGTACTGGTGGTCGATGTGGGCCCCCAGCGGGGATATGCGATAGGGGCAAAAGGCGATGCCGTCCGGATCGCGGTTGTATATCTCTTGGAAAACTTCTTCACAGCGCATGTATTAATCCCTCCTGAACAGGTCGCGGGTGTAGACCTTCTCCTTCACGTCGTCCAGCGTCACATCGTAGCGGTTGGCGATGATGCAGCCGCACATCCGCTTGAATTTCTCGATGTCGTTGACCACCAGGGAGCCAAAGAAGGTGCTGCCGTCCTCCAGGGTCGGCTCGTAGATCACCACGGTGGCGCCCTTGGCCTTGATCCGCTTCATGACGCCCTGTATCGAGGACTGGCGGAAGTTGTCTGAATTCGACTTCATGGTCAGCCGGTACACCCCGACCACGAGCGCTTTCTGGTAGTGCTCCCGCGCCGCCGACCAGGATTCGCTGTTGCCGTAGGCCCCGGCGATCTCCAGCACCCGGTCGGCAATGAAATTCTTGCGGGTCCGGTTGGATTCGACGATGGCCTGGATCAGATTCTCCGGCACATCCCGGTAGTTGGCCAGCAGCTGCTTCGTGTCCTTCGGCAGACAATAGCCGCCATAGCCGAAGGAGGGATTGTTGTAATAGTCCCCCACCCGAGGATCGAGACACACGCCTTTGATGATCGGCGCGGTCTGCAGCCCCTTAACCTCGGCATAGGTGTCCAGCTCGTTGAAGAAGCTGACGCGCAGCGCCAGATAGGTATTCACGAACAGCTTTGTGGCCTCCGCCTCCGTGGTCTGCATGAACAGCGTCGGTATGTCGGTCTTTATGGCGCCCTGCTGCAGCAGCGCCGCGAACCGCTCCGCCGCGGGCCTGTTTGCGTCGTCCGAACCCACGATGATCCGGTTGGGATACAGGTTGTCGTAGAGCGCCTTGGACTCCCGCAAAAATTCCGGGCTGAAGATGATGTTGTCCATGCCCAGCTTTTCGCGAACCGCCGCGGTATAGCCCACGGGAATCGTCGACTTGATCACGACGGTGGGCTTATTATCACGGACGGACGTCGCGTCCCTGACAAGCGTCAGAACGGCTTCCACCGCAGAGCAATCGAAGAAGTTGGTCTTCGGATCGTAGTTGGTGGGGGCGGCCACGATGACGAAGTCCGCGTCGGCATAGGCCGCCGCCCCGTCCGTGGTGGCGGTGAGGCTCAGCCCCCTGGCCTCATGCTCCGCCAGGTAACGCTCGATGTACTCGTCACGGATCGGGCTTTCCCAGGCGTTGATCCTTTCGACCTTCTCCGGCACGATGTCCACGGCGGTCACGTCGTTGTGCTGGGAGAGCAGCACCGCCAGGGACAGGCCCACGTAGCCCGTCCCCGCCACGGCGATCCGCTGGCGTTCCACCGCCGCAGCCGGGGCCGTTTCGTCCACGATGACATCCGACGGGGCAAAGCCCAGCGCCTCGGACAGCGCGAGCAGCTGGTCCACGGAAGGGCTGTAATCCTGCGCTTCGAGCCGCGACAATATGGAGCGGTTGATGTCCGTCATCCGGGAAAGCGCCGCCTGGGACAGCTTCAGTGCCTTTCTGCGACTGATCACCGTCTCCGCAAGGCGTTTGAGTGACAGGCGTTTCATGATCATCCTCCTGAATAATAGTTGCTGACAGCGTCAAATCTGTCAAATCATAACGCCTCTATATTATCAGCAAGCCGCGTTGAAAGCAAGGGCAAAGGCTTTCTCATCCGCGTTAAATTTGATACGAAGGGTATTTTTTTGCACGTTTGACGCTAATAGTGTCAAACGTGCAAAATCATTTGTCGCCAGTGGCAACAAGGCATCCCGGAAATCTCTGCGCCTTTCCATGGCTGCGACGGCCATGCCCGCACAGGCCGCAATTGAAACGATCAGCCCTTCATTGCCGCCCCGGCCTTTTCCACAAACCGACGCTGTACGCTCTCCAGCGCGCCCAGGCCCGTCAGTCGGGTGCGGACGTCGAAGCCCCTGGACAGCAGTATGCTCTTCCAGGAGTCGGGCGTGTCTCCCGCCAGGTCGTTCCTGGCGTGGTCCCCGGCCACCAGCATCAGCGGCATCAGCGTGAGCGCCTTGCCCGGCACGGCTTCCAGCGCGTCCAGTATGCCGTCCAGGGCGTGACGCCCCTCCACGCAGGCCAGCTTCACCCGATCGGTCAAAACCGTCCTCAGCCGGGCGTAGGTCTCGTCGGCCACATGGTCGGTGCCGTGGCCCATCACCAGCAGCGTGCGGCCCTCCTCGGCGGCAATGCTGTCCAGCAATCCTGCCATCCACTCCAAGTCCGCTTCGGTATCCAGCAGCGGCGCGGATACGGGCAGGTCACCCGCAACGGCGAGCACCCGTTCGTACTCCTGGCCCCGGATCATGTGCGTGGGCACGAAAACAATCGCCTCGCAACCCTCCCCGCGCAGGCGAGAGAGCGCCTCCGCCTCGTTTTCCACCGCCTCGCCCCGCTCCGCCAGCCTGCGGGCGATGATCCGCGAGGTCCACGCCCTGTGAATCTCCCGGTCCGGAAAAGCCTTGGCCAATGCCCGCTCCACCGGGCGAATGCAGCTTTCCTCGGCATCCGCATGGGTGGTACCGAAGCTGACGACGATGATCGCTTTTTTCATTCGTATTTCCTCCGTATGCTGTTAATTCACCGCCACGTCCCGCAGTCTGTCGGCGAATCGCTGCTGCGCCATGGCAATGACGGCCCTGGCGTCATCTTCCTCCGGTTTCGCCATCAGCGCCCGGGCCTCGTCGTGGGTCAGCTTCAAAAGCTCCGCGTCTCCCGCGAGGCTGCCCAGGCCCGCAGACAGCGTGCCGGACTGGCGGGTGCCGAACAGCTCGCCCGGGCCCCGCAGCTCCATGTCCTTCTGGGCGATCTTGAAGCCGTCGGTGGTGGAGACCAGGAACCGCAACCTCTGGTTGGGCTCGGCCATCAAAAAGCACCAGGAGGCCTCGGTGCCCCTGCCCACCCGGCCCCGCAGCTGGTGCAGCTGGGCCAGGCCGAAGCGCTCGGCGTTCTCGATCACCATCACCGTGGCGTTGGGCACGTTCACGCCCACCTCGATCACCGTGGTGGAGACCAGCACGTCCGCCTCCCCTGTGCGGAAGCGCTCCAGGGCGGCGTCCTTGTCCGCCGGCTTCATGCGGCCGTGGACAAGCTCGATGCGCAGATCCGGCAGCCGGTTCGTGCGCAGGTCCTCGTACACCGCCTCAGCGGGCAGCGCCTCCACGGCCTCGGATTCCTCCACCAGCGGGCAGACGAAATAAACCTGTCGGCCCCTGGCGACCTCCTTTCGCAGGAAGCCGTACATGTCCGCCCGCCTGGCCTCGGGCACGATGCGGGTGGCCACCGGCGTGCGCCCCGGGGGCAGCTCGTCCACGATGGAGATATCCAAGTCGCCGTAGAGGATCAGCGACAGCGTGCGGGGAATGGGCGTGGCCGACATCACCAGCACGTTGGGCGCGTCACCCTTCTCCGACAGCATGGAGCGCTGGCGCACGCCGAAGCGGTGCTGCTCGTCGGTGACCACCAGGCCCAGGTTTTTGTATTCGACCCCCTCGGTGATCAGCGCGTGGGTGCCGATGGCCAGGTCCCATTCCCCGCTGGCGATGGCCTCGTGGGCCAGCCGGTGCTGCTTTTGCGTGAGGCTGCCCACCAGCAGGCCCACGCGGATGCCCATGGGCGCCAGCAGCTTCACCGCGGCGTCGTAGTGCTGGCGGGCCAGCACCTCGGTGGGGGCCATCAGCGCCGCCTGCCAGCCCCCGGCGTGGGCCAGGGCGATGGCGGCGAAGGCGATGGCCGTCTTGCCGCTGCCCACGTCGCCCTGCACCATCCGGGCCATTGCCCTGGGGGCGCGCAGGTCGGCGGCTACCTCCGTCAGCACCCGCCGCTGGGCGCTCGTCGGCGCGAAGGGCAGGCGCTGCCAAAAGGCCTCAACGGCGCCATCGTCGAAATCGATCGCCACGCCCTCCCGGCCCGTGCTCCTGAACAGGCGAAGCGCCACCTGGTACAGCAGCAGCTCCTCAAAGGCGATGCGCCGCCGGGCAGCCTCCAGGGCCTCCCGGCTGTCCGGGAAGTGGGCGTTGCGCATGGCGAAATTGCGCTCGCACAGCCCGTAGCGACGGCGCAGCATCTCCGGCAGCTCGTCCGGCCACTGGCCCTCGCACAGCTTCAGCGCCGCCTCCACGCTCTGGCGCAGTGCCTTCGCGGGAATGCCGGCTATGTTTCGGTATACAGGCACCAGCCCCTCCCCCTGCTCGACGGTGGGGCTGACCAGCGAGATATAGCCCTGCTTGTGTTCCACCTTGCCGTACAGCAGCAGCTCCCGTCCCGGGAACAGCTGCTTTTTCAGCCAGGGCTGGTTGTACCAGATGACCTGTACCGTGTCGGTATCGTCGGTGACGTAGACCTTTGTGATCAACAACCGCTTCGCGCGGCGCTCGGCGACCTCCCCGGCCACCCGCACCCGCACCGCGGCGGTATCCCCCGGCTGCAGCCCCGCCAGCGGCACGGTCGCCGACAGGTCGCGGTACTCCTTCGGCAGGAACATCACAAGCTCCCGCACCGTGCGAATCCCCGCCGCCTCAAACGCCTTCAGGCGGGCCGGGCCAATGCCCTTGATGTTTTGTAGTGATATGTCCATTCACCTGTCCGCCTCATACATGATCCCCTGTTCCTTCCGCGCCGCCTCGATCATGTCGGTGACGCGGGCGGAGTCTTCCCAGGTGTAGTACGGACACTGCTTCTCGCCGGCGCGCAGGCAGGCCTGCACGGCCTCGATCTCGTACTGGAAGCCGGTGGCGGGATAGGGCTGCTCGAAGGTTTCCCGAGCGCCGTCGTGAGCGATGAGGGTGGCGGTGGTGGGGTCCCAGAACTCCGGGCCGATCCGGATGCTGCCCTTCTCGCCGGAGATCTCCACCTCGGTGTTGCCGTCCTGGTTGAAGGCCCCGCCCACGAAGGCGTACTGGCCGTCGCCATAGTCCAGCAGCATGTGGAAGGACTGGTCCACCTCGCCGTTGGATTCCATCGCGGAATAGGATTTCACCGGCATCCTGCCGAACGCCATGTCGGCCATGGCCAGGGAATAGATGCCCACGTCCCGCAGGGCCCCTCCGGCGTGGGCCAGGCCCGCCTTCCACCACTGCCAGTCGTCCGGGTTGGCGTGCATCTCGAAGAAGGCCCGCACGGTCAGGGGCTTGCCGATCCTGCCCTCGGCGATCCACTGCCGCACACGGCGCACCGCCGGGAAGCAGCGGGTCCACATGCCCTCCATCAGGAACAGGTCCTTCTCCCTGGCCAGCGCGGTCACCTCGTTCCACTGACGGCGGTTGTCCACCATGGGCTTTTCGCTCAATACGTTCACCCCGGCGTTCAGCGCGGCGACGATGGCGGCGTAGTGGCAGTCGTTGGGCGTGCCGATGTAGAGCACGTCGGGGCTCTCCTCGAGGAGCATCAGGTTCAAGTCGGTATACACGGCCCCGCCGCCGTACTTCCCGGCGAAGGCCCTGCCCCTGACCTCGTCCCGGCTGACCACGGCGCAGAGCGTGGCGTCCTTCACCTGCATCATGCCCTGGGCGAAGCGGTTGGCGATGTAGCCGGTGCCCATGATGGCCCAGTGGATGGTGTCTGTTGACATAATGATCTCCTCCTGTCCGCACACAATCCCATAGGGGCGGCCATTCGCCGCCCCTATGGGATTGTATCTGCTTATTTATTCCACCGCGATCAGATAGTAGTACAGCGGCTGTCCGCCGGACTGCAGGTCCACGTCGCAGTCTGGGTACTTCTCCGCCAGCTGCCCCTGCAAATCCTGGGCGTCGACCTCGGCGATGTCCTGGCCGTAGTAGATGGTGATCAGGGAGGAATCCCCGTTCACCATCTTCTCGGAGACGTCCAGGCACACCTGGGGGATGTCGCTGCCCAGCACGCTGAGCTTGTTGTCGACCATCGCCATGATGTCGCCCTCGTGGATCTCCTGGCCGTCGTAGTTGGTGTCCCGCACGGCGTAGGTGACGGAGGCGGTGTGCACGGTCTCGGCGGCCTCGGTCATGGCGGCCTCGTTCTCCTCGGGGCTGGCCTCCGGGTCGAAGGCCAGGGCCGCGGAGATGCCCATGGGCACCGACTTGGTGGGCAGCACGATGACGTTGCGGTCGGTCAGCGCGCTGGCCTGCTGGGCCGCGAGGATGATGTTGGTGTTGTTGGGCAGCATGATCACATTCCGGGCGTTGGTGGCGTCGGCGGCCTTCGCCAGGTCCTGTATGCTGGGGTTCATGGTCTGGCCGCCGTCCACGATCTGGTCCACGTTCAAATCGCGGAATATGGCGGAAAGCCCCTCGCCCAGGGCCACGGCCACGATGCCGTATTCCTTCTGCTCGGCGGCCTTCGCGGCGGCCGCGGCGGCCTGCTTGGCCTCGCGCTCGCGGCGCTCCTCCATCATGTTGTCGATCTTGATGGCGTCCAGCTCGCCCAGCTCCAGCGCGTATTGCAGGGCCTTGCCTGGCTCGTTGGTGTGTACGTGCACCTTGACCACGTTCATGTCGGAGATGACCAGCACGCAATCGCCCATCCGCTCCAGGCGGCGGCGCAGGCGCACCACGTCGCTCTCCCGCATGTCCGGGCGGGGATGGGTGACGATGAACTCGGTGCAGTAGCCGAACTTGATCTCGCCGATGGCGTCGTGGTCGTCCACGAAGTCGCCGGGCATGGTTACGGGCTCGGGCTTTTCCTCGGTGCCGGCGTCCACCGGCTCGCCGGTCAGCGCCGCGTACATGCCCCGGTAGATCACCATCAGGCCCTTGCCGCCGCTGTCCACCACGCCGGCCTGCTTCAGCACCGGCAGCATCTCGGGCGTGCGCTTGAGGATGGCGTCGCCCACGCTCAGCACCAGCTTGAACAGCTCCACCACGTCGCCCTGCTTGTCCCTGGCCTCCTCGGCCTCCTCGGCGATGACCCGGGCCACGGTGAGGATGGTGCCCTCCTTGGGCTTCATCACGGCCTTGTAGGCGGTGTTCGCGCCGGAGCGCAGCGCCGCCGCCAGCAGCGGGCCGTCGATGTCCTCGTGGCCGTCCAGCGCCCGGGCGAAGCCCCGCAGGATCTGGCTGAGGATAACGCCGGAGTTGCCCCGCGCCCCCTTCAGCGCGCCCCGTGCCGCGGCGTTGGCCACGTCGGCCACGCTGGTGTAGGGCTTGGAGTTGATCTCCTTGACCGCGGAGTTGATCGTCTGGGACATGTTGGTGCCCGTATCGCCGTCCGGCACGGGGAACACGTTCAGCGCGTCCACACTCTCCCGGTTTTTGTTCAGCATCGCCGCGCCGGAGATGAACATCTCCTTGAACAGCATGCCGTCTATCTTCTTATTGCTTGCCATGTTAACCTCCCACAAGCACAGCGGAGCGCGTCAGACGCGAATATCCTCGACGCTGACGTTTACCCGCCCCACCGGCACGCCGGTGAGGTGCTCCACCTTGTATTTCACGGTCTCGATGATCGCCGCAGCCACGGCGCTGATCGAGATGCCGTATTCCACGATGATGAACAGGTCGATATCCACCTTGTCGCCCGAGGAGCGGATCTTCACGCCCCGGCCCAGGTTCTCGCGACCCATCATCTGAACAAAGCCGTCCGTGCCGCGCTTGGAGGCCATGCCCACAATACCATAGCAATCCAGCGCCGCGTAGCCCGCGACGCGCACAATAACATCGTCGGTAACGGTGACAAGGCCGATATCGGTATTGAATTTGCAATCCATGAATGATACCTCCCTTTCGTCGGGGTCTGCCGCCCACTCCCCTACGGGAAACAGGCGCAAATATAGCTCTCCATTTACAGTATACCTGTTTTTTGACAAATATGCAAGCAAAACCCATAGATGTGAACCTTTATTCGCCCATAATTTTACATAGCGAAGGTCACGGCCCTCCGCTATACTCAGGATGACATGTCGAGCCCGCTGTCATTCGGGACAAAGTGAGGGATCCTTGCCGTTCCCCGACCGGTCAGCGGGGCATTTCAGAACTTTTACACGGCCAGCCCTTGCGTTTTGGGTGGGAAGATGCTATAATTTCACTGTTTTGATGTGGATATATCCTTGAAGGAGGTGTGATAGAGTATGGGAAAGTTTTGTGAGGTCTGCGGCAAGGGCGTCGTTTACGGCAACAACGTCAGCCACTCCAACCGCAAGACGCGCCGCACCTGGGCTCCGAACACGCAGAAGGTTCGCGTGCTGGTAAATGGCGTTCCGCAGCGCATGTCCGTGTGCACCCGCTGCCTGCGCAGCAAAAAGGTTGAGCGCGCCCTGTAATTCAGCCGCCGACCGCTTATGAAGTGAAGCTTCACAAGAAACCGGTTGTTCCGATGCCCCATTATATTGATTCGGGCTGTCGGGCTGACCGGTCTTTTTGTTATCAATAACGCATTGGAGTAGCCCATGAGCCGAACCCTCACCGCCATCGCCGCCGAAAAGGACGCCGGGCGAAAGCTGAAATACTTCGTCCGGGGCGATATGGGCGTGTCCTACGGACAATTTACGTCGCTGAAGCAGCAAAACGGGCTGCTGGTGAACGGGGCGCCGGTCCACGCCAACCACCTGCTGCGCCCCGGCGACACCGTGACGGTGGTGCTGGCGGAAGCCCCCGGTGAAAAGGCCGTTGTTCCGGAGGAAGGCACGGTCAATGTCGTATACAGGGACGAGGACCTCATTATCATCGACAAGCCCGCGCCTCTGGCGTGCCAGTGTTCGCCAAAGCAGCCCGGGGGAACCCTTGAAAACCGGCTGGCCTTCCTGTACCGGAACCGCCCCGGCTTCGTGTTCCGGCCCCTGAACCGGCTGGACCGTGGCACCAGCGGCCTGATGGCCGCGGCCATGAACGCCCACGCCGCCCAGCGATTGCAGAAGCAGCTGCACACCGACGCTTTCGTCCGGGAATACCTGGCCGTCGTCGAAGGGCGTATGTCAGGCGAGGGCATCATCGACGCCCCCATCAAAAAGGAGGACGCCGCCACCGTGCGGCGGGTCGTGGATTTCGAAAAGGGCAAGCCCGCCGTCACCCACTACCGGGTCGAGCGAGCGGGCGACAGATTATCCCTGGTACGCCTGCGCCTGGAGACGGGCCGGACCCACCAGATCCGGGTCCACCTCGCCCACCTCGGCCACCCGATCGTCGGCGACTTTCTCTACGGAACGGAGGACCCCCGCCTTCCGGGGCGCTTCGCGCTGCACTCCACTCACATACGCCTCGTCCACCCCGTCACCGGGGACATCATCGAGCGCACATCACCGCTGCCAGAAGCGCTGGCGGCGCTGCTTGAACGGATATGAGCATCGAATACAGACGGGCAACCCCCGATATGATCCGCCTGCTGGTAAGCACGCGCATCGAGGTGCTTCGCGCCGCTAATCTTTTAGACGCATGCGTAGACATGTCCGAAGTGGCCGCACAGTCGGAGGCATATTACCGGGAAGCGCTGGCCAACGGCAGCCACACCGGCATACTGGCCTTCGACGGCGACGCCTTCGTGGGCGCGGGCGGGGTCAGCTACTACCGCGTTATGCCCACCTTTCACAACCCTACCGGGCATTGCGCCTATATCATGAACATGTACGTCCGCCCGGCTTACCGGCAGCGGGGCATCGCCACAGCTATACTGGACGTGTTGGTGGCAGACGCACGCCGACAAGGCGTGGGTCGCATCGGCCTGGAAGCCACCGACATGGGTCGGCCGCTGTACGAAAGATACGGCTTTATCGCCGCGGGAGGAGAGATGGAGCTGCCATGACCGCCCGCAATATGAACTGCGTCGCCGATGCCCTCTCCTCTGTGCGCGTACCGGCCCAACCGGAGGAATACGACATCCACGCCGCCGTGGCTGAAGCGCTGGCCGGGGCGGGGCTGGATTATATCCACGAATACCGGCTGGGATCCCGCTGCCGCATCGACTTTGCGGTGGGGCGCGTGGGCATCGAGGTGAAGAAGGGGCGTCCGGCCACCGCCCAGCTGGTCAGGCAGCTGCGCCGCTATCTGGAATCCGACATGCTGGAGAGCATCATCGTGGTCACCCAGCGGGCGACTGTCCTGCCCGATACCATCTGCGGCAAGCCCGTGCGCCAGGTATCGCTGAACCGCCTGTGGGGCGTGGCGCTGCCGTAGGCGCTTTGCAAAATCAGGAATGAGGAATTGTTGTAGAAATCTTTGCGGATTTCTTTGATTCACAGGCAAACGCTGTCCGATTTAAGGAACTACCGCACAATACGGCGGCGCATCTGACGGTGCCTTTTCCGCCATACGCATCCTGCAAATTTCTTGACTTACCGCCAGTAAGCCTGCGAAATCTGCAGGCGCGTCTGGCGAAAAATTCACTCGTCAGCTGACCACCTTAATTGTGCGGTATTTCCTTAATCAAATCCGTGAGGATTTGCACCGCCATTCCTAATTCCTCATTCCTCATTAATTCGGAGAATCACATGGACTACTACGACGACTACACCGGCTCCGGGGCCATCACCATGGACGACTTCGGCGACGACTACGCCGCCCCGGAAGCCGAATACCCCGCCTACCTGCGGGACGTACCGCCCCCGAGGCATACCTACGGCACGCTGTCCTACAACCGCAAGTCGAAGTGCTGGATCATACGGGGGGAGCCCTGCGTGACCGAACTGGCCAAGCGGCTGTTCCCCGGCTGCGACGGAAGGGGGCGCGGCGTGGCCCGGTTCACCGCCCACCGTCGCATCATCGGCGATCTGAACTGGCTGATGCTGCGCTATCCGCTGGAAATCAAGGAATCGGACCGGAGCCGCTGGGAGAACGCCCTGGAGGAGGCCCGGGAGTACGCCGTGCGCCGGGAGGCTGCCCTGTCCATGCCCGAGACCGCCACGCCCCCGGCCCAAGCCTTCTCCGGCGAGCTGTTGCCCTTTCAGAAGCAGGGGCTGGGCTTCCTGCTGTCCACCCGGCGCTGCCTGCTGGCGGACGAGATGGGTCTGGGCAAGACGGTGCAGGCGCTGGCCTTCCTGGCCACCACGGCGGCCTATCCGGCGATACTGGTGGTGCCGCCCCACCTGATCCGCAACTGGCAGCGGGAGGTGGAGCGCTTCCTCAGCCCGGACGGGCGACTTCGGGTGCACGTGATCAAGGGGCTGACCCCCTACGCCCTGCCGGAGGCGGACATCTACATCATCCACTACCTGCTGCTGCGGGGATGGAAGGATGTGCTGCCCGGGCTGGGCTTTCGCACCGTGATCTTCGACGAGATGCAGGAGCTGCGCCGCAACGGCACCGGCAAGTACAGCGCGGCAAGCCTGCTGTCGGAGGCCTGCGAGAACTGCATCGGCCTTTCCGGCACCCCCATCTACAACAACGGCGGCGAGATCTGGAACGTGGTGAACATCATCGACTTCCACTTCCTCGGCGACTGGGAGAGCTTTTCCCGGGAGTGGTGCTACGGCTACAACACCGCCGTGGTGGCCAAGCCCGAGCAGCTGGGGGAATACCTGCGGGGCGAGGGGCTGATGCTGCGCCGGCTGAAGGGCGACGTGCTGACGGAGCTGGCCCCCAAGCGCCGGCTGGTGCAGGAAATCGACTGGGACGACGCGGTATACCGGGAGCTGATGGCTCCGGTGGCGCGGCAGCTGCAAATGCTGCGGGCCACCGACGATCCCTCCCGCCGGGCCATCATCGAGGACGCCATCTCCCAGACCCAGCGCCAGGCCACCGGCATCGCCAAGGCCCCCTTCGTGTGCGCCTTTGTCCGGGCGCTGGTGGAGGGCGGCGAAAAGGTGCTGCTGATGGCCCACCACCACGCGGTGATGGACATTTATAAGAAAGAACTCAAATCGCTGAACCCCATGTTCATCACCGGACGGGAGACGGACCGGCAGAAGGACGAGGCTGCGGCGGCCTTTATGGCCGGCCGGACCGATCTGCTGTGCATATCGCTGCGCTCGGCCAGCGGGCTGAACCTCCAGCGGGCCAGCTGCGTGGTGTTCGGCGAGCTGGACTGGTCCCCAGCCGTCCACTCCCAGGCCGAGGACCGGGCCCACCGCATCGGGCAGAAGGACAGTCTGCTGTGCTACTACCTGGTCTCTCCCCGAGGCAGCGACCGGGACATGCAGGATGCCCTGGGCCTGAAGGTCAGCCAGTTCGTGGCCATCATGGGCGACCAGCCCCAGTCGAGGGAGGATCAGTTTCTCCAGCAGAGCGAGGCCCGGGAGCGGATCCGGCAGCTGGTGCGGAAAATCGAGGCGGAAGAGTCATAGCGGCATCAAAGCCGCCCCTGTCAAACCGCGCGGGCGGAGCGCACCGGCAAGCGCAGTGTGAAGGCGCTGCCCTCTCCGCGCTGGGAGGCGGCGGACAGGTCCCCGCCCATGGCACGGGCCAGGCGCAGCGCGATGGGCAGGCCGTAGCCGTGCCCGCCTTCAGTCTCGCCCCTGAGAAATACGTAGGGCAGGCGCTCCGGCGGAATGCCCACACCGTCGTCCGACACGCAGATTTCGGCAAAATCCCCCAGCGCACGCCAGGTGACCCGCACCTCGCCGCCCCTTGGCGTGAAGCGCAGGGCGTTTGAGATCAGGTTCAGCAGTACCCGGCAGAGCATGTCCTCGTCCAGGGCCATGCGCAGGGAAGCCACGTTGCCCTGGCAGCTCAAATGCACGCCGGCCTGCTCGGCAAAGGGCCGGCAGCGCAGGCAGAGCTGCCTGATACAGGTCGCAAGGTCGGCATTCACAGGCCGGGGAAGCTCCTGCCTTACAGCCCGGCCGCAGCGCTCCAGCGTGCCGTCCAGCATCCGCCGCATGTGCTCCACCGATTGCATCAATATATCCACATAAGCGTCGGCGTCCAGCGTCGGGTCTTCCCTGGACAGCTTCAGCATCTGGGCGCTGGAAAAGATCAGCTGCAGCGGCATGCGCAAATCATGGGCGAGTTCGACACCCATCATATCCATTCGATCACCTTCCCGTATTCAGGTGACACTGTATATGCGGGTGAGGCGAACGATATACCTGATTGCAACATTTTTCGCGGTGACAGCCGCACATCCCGTATCAAGGGCGTCGCCCGACCGATCAATAGCTGCCCGCCATCATCTCCTGCATTCCCAGAAATCCCTCGATCTGCGCGCCACGCAGCAGGCCGGAGAGAGCGGTAGGATCTGCCCGGTCGGCTTTCGCGGCGGTATCCTGCATCTGCGCCAATTCCCGCAGCCTGCCGATCAGCGCTGCGCACAGGGCATTTTCCCCTGCCCCGGGAATCGCCGCCAAAAGATCGGCCTGTTTTTCTGCCTCCGTGACGGCCAGCGCGCACAACGCCCTGGCCGCCTCCGGGTTGATCTGACTCCTGTCCAATTGCAGGGCCACCTGTCCCAACTGATTGATCTGCTGCCGAAGCAGCGCGTCCGCCCCGGACAGGGCGTCGATTTGCGCCTGGGGCGCCGTCACCCGCAACGTCAGACCCCTCGCCTCCAGCGGGACGACCTCGGCGGAAATGCCCTCGTCCTCCGCCAGACGCTTCGATACGCGCTCGGCCGCCTTGCGGGAATCGTACAGGGCCCCCAGCACACGCCATTGACCGTCCAATGGATATACACAGCCCGCCGCGCCACGGCTCACCCAGGCAGACGCCTGCAGGCGCGCCGCCTGGGGGCTTTCACAGGCCGCCATCGACACGACCCAGCCCCTCAGCCCGTCGAAGGCGATCTCCTTCGTCACCCTCGGCGCGGCGGCCATGCTCTCCACCACGTCAGCCCCCTTCACGTCCAGGGTCAGCACATACACCACCAGCATCGTCACGCACAGCGCCACCGCCAGCGCCAAAGCCGTCGGCCGCTCCCGCCGCACCCGCACCCGCGTCATGCTCAAAACGACACCCCCTGGTAGAGGGTATGAGAATGGGGCGGGGCAAATTCTGATTTATCGAGCTGTTGGTGGAAAAGCAAAGGGTAGTAGAAAGGGAACAGGGAACAGTCAACAGGGAACAGGAAAAGCCGCGCACGGGATGTTGCAACCAAAACGAAGGGAACGTTCCCGCGACGAAAATGAAGTATAGAATCCCTGAAAGCCCTGTAGCGGCGGCAACCTGCCGCCACGGCATTCTTATCGGCTGGGAACGCTGGCGGCAGGTTGCCGCGACACGAAGTTAGTCCTTTAAGGCCGCTACAACTCGTACAATATCGAAATGTTCGCGGCAGCCGCCATTCCTGTTCCCTGTTCCCTGTTCCCTGTTCCCTCGTCTCCCCAACAAATCAGAATTTGACGCTTCTTCGTCTTTTTCATGACATCTGCATGGTTACCGTGGGTTATACCGTCGATTCATGCTATAATGTCCACACACTATGATTTGAACTGGGAGGATATACCCATGGCTGCAAATAACGACAATTCCCGGCGCAAGCCCATGCCCCGGCGGCGCAGGCGTCAGGGCGTATCTGTACTGGCGGTGATCGTGCTGCTGATACTGGCGCTGTTGATGGGCGCCTTTGCGGGATACTTCATTGCCCGAAAGACGGATCCCCACATTCACGCCCTGCAGGACGCCAACGACCGCATCACCGAGCTTGAAAACACGCTGACGCTGATCGGCTATCCCGTGGATGAGGACGTGGATCCGGCCCGGTGGGCCTATGACAACACCGCCAACGACAACGCCCTCCAGGACCTGAGCGGCGCGGGCTGGCCCGACGACGAGGACGACCTTTGGAGCGACGACTCGCTGCTGGGCGCCACCCTGCCCGAGGACAGCGACCCGGTGGTGGTGGCGGAGTTCCAGGGCGGCCAGCTGCTTTCCAACGAGGTCATTGGCGAATACAACGACCAGCTGACCAGCCAGATCTTCTCCGGCCACAGCGCCGACGAGGTGGCCGAGGAGACGCTGAACCGGGTCCTGAAGAAGCTGACGGGCGACAAGCTGATCGCCCAGCGGGCCACCGAGCTTGGCCTGACCGAGTTGAGCGAGGCGGACCTGACGCAGATCCGCCAGCAGGCCGCCGCCAACTACGAGACCCAGCTGGCGGACTACGTGGCCTTCTCCGACGACCCCGGTGAGACCCGCGAGAGCGCCGCGAAGAAGCTTGAGGCTGAGGGCGTAACGCTTGAATCCGTGGTGGAATCGCTGAAGCAGAGCTGGTGGAGCCAGAAGTACTTCGAGCACATCGTGAAGGACGTCACCGTCACCGACGACGAGATCCAGGCCTGCTACGACGCGCTGCTCACCGCCCAGCGGGAGGAATTCACCGCCTACCCCGAGGACTTCGAATACGCCCACGCCAACGGCGAGCTCGTGGTCTTCCGGCCCGAGGGCTATCGCGCCGTTCGGGATATCCTCGTTTCCTTCAGCGCCGCGGACGCCGATGTGGTCGCCACGCTGACCGAGCAGATCGAGCTGGGCACCGCCGACGAAAACGCCCGGGAACAGATCGACGCCATGTATGAGACCCTGAACGACACCGTCAAGGAGGTCCAGGACAAGCTGAACGACGGTCAGCCCTTCGAAAGCCTGATGGACGCATATGGCTGCAGCCCCGCCCTGAAGGACGGGCAGATGCGTTCCGAGGGCTACTTCATCACCGCGGGCAGCTTCTACAATTCCCTGGAATTTGTCGAGGGCAGCATGATGCTGGAGCAGCCCGGCCAGGTCTCCGCGCCGCTGCGCAGCCCCTACGGCCTGCACCTGGTGCAGTACATCGGCGACGTCACCCCCGGCGAGGTGCCCCTCGCAGACGTCCGCGACGCCGTCGCTGCCGAGGCGCTGAAGCAGAAGCAGAACGAATACTACGAACAGCAGCGCGACGCCCTGTTGGAGGCCGCCCAGGTGAAATACTATCCGGAGCGGTTGAGATAGAGGTAACCACTAAAGCCTGATTGAGCGGGGTCGATGCTTCGACCCCGCTCAATCAGGCTTTATTATTCCTATCCCAGGCTCTTGAGCGCCATGAAGATCAGTTCGTCGCTCTTTTCCGTCTGACCGGCGAAGCGCGAGACGGCCCTGGCGGCCTCGGAGGCGCTGTAGCCCAGGGCCACCAGCGCGGCGACGGCCTCCGCCTCGGGACCGGCGTCGGCGCGCTTGGGGGAAATGGCGGCGGCGCTGCCGGTCAACTGGCTGTCCTCCACCTTTTCCTTCAGCTCCAGCACCAGGCGCTGGGTGGTCTTCTTGCCGATGCCGGGCACGCGGGTCAGGGCATTGGCGTCCCCCGCCACCAGCGCAAGGGACAGGTCCCGCACGCTCATGGACGACAGGATCTGCAGCGCCGTGCGGCTGCCGACGCCGCTGACGCCCTTCAGGCGCTCGTACATCCGCTTTTCCTCCCGGCTGTAAAAGCCGAACAGCTCCATAGCGTCCTCGCGCACGTTCAGCGCGCTGTACAGCTTCATCCGCTCCCCCACCGCCGGGGCCATGGACAGGGTCGCGCCGCTGACGAACAGCAGGTAGCCCACCCCGTTCACGTCCAGCACGATGGAATCCGCATTCTTCTCCGCGACTATGCCGTCAAAATGGGCAAACAATCAAATCACTCCGTTCCGGTGGACTGCGGACAGGGAACCGGGGCGCTCTTCATTCCCCATTCCCCCTTCCCCATTCCTCATTGTATCTTGAACATCTTCTTCATGTTCATGGAATTGGCGTGGGTCAGGGCCACGGCCAGGGCATCCGCCGCGTCGTCGGGGCGGGCGATGTCCTTCATGTTCAGCAGCATCTTCACCATCTGCTGCACCTGGTGCTTGTCCGCGCCGCCGTAGCCGGTCACGGCCTGCTTGATCTGCATGGGGGTGTATTCGTACAGGTTGTCGGTGCGCTGTACCACGGCCACCAGCGCCACGCCCCGCGCCGCGCTGACCGCCATGCCGGTGGTGATGTTCTTGGAAAAAAACAGCTCCTCAAAGGCCACGTCGTCAGGCTGGTAGATGTCCATCAGCTGGTTCATGCCCTGGAAGATGGCCCGCAGGCGCTGGGGCATGGGCTGGCCCGCCGGGGTCGTCAGCGTGCCGAACTGGATCAGCCGCCGCCGGTTGTTGTCCGCTTCGATCACCCCATAGCCAAGCGTGGCCAGGCCGGGGTCGATGCCGAGTATGATCATGTTGCCTCCAAATGCTTGTCAATTCGGCATTCATATTACCACAAAGCCTCCAAAAAAGCAAATGGCAGCATCGGCGACAGCCCGCCGAACTGCCATTTGCTTCAAAACGCAATCACTTCACGGTGACCTTCACCACCGCCAGAGGCGTTTCGCTGGGATTGTTGCCCTTGGTGATCCAGAGTTTGCCCTTGCCCTTGTTTTCACCCTTAATGTAGATGGGCCAGCCGGTGCCGTTCCATTCGCCCCAGCTGTAGGAGAATACCTGATCCTTGACATCATACCACTCATACCAGAGATGGGGAACGCCGCCGTAGGGCCAGGTCAGGTTGACCGTGGCGGTGTTGCCCACGTTCAGCGTCACCGAGGTCTTGTCCACGATCGGATCGGTGGGCTCCTCCTGCTGGCGCACGGTCACCTTGATTTTCACCGTATCGCTGGTCTTGGAATTCTTCACCACCAGCGTCTGGGTGCCGGGGCGCAGGGTCTTGATGGTGAGGGTGCACTTGCCTGCCGGGCCGATCTTGCCCAGGGTGCAGTTCAGTATGCTGGAATCGTACTTCTTCAGGGACAGCTTGCCGTTCAGCTTGTAGGTCAGCGTGATGTACTTCGTCGCGCCGACGTCCAGATTGAGCTTCAGGGCATCGGCCTTCAGGGGAGATTTCACCGTGACCTTGCAATTCAACTTCCTGCCGCCCACCTTGGCGGTGATCGTGGCGCTGCCGACCTTCTTCGCGGTCACCAGGCCCTTCTGGCTGACCTTCGCCACCTTGTTGTCGGAGCTGGACCACCTGACGGTCTTCGTCGTTCCGGTGACCTTCAGCTGAAGCGTCTTTCCATTGTAGATCGTGGCCTTCGTCTTGTTGATCGCCGCCGCAGCCTGGGCCGTAAACGGGTTGTTCATCCCCACGGGCATCATCGCCGGCACGGCCAGGCAGGCCACCAGCGCCAGACACAGCGCCACCAACAGCTTGTTCGCAGTCTTCATATCTCGTCCGCCTCCAATTACATTCTTTCCTATATGTATTATATCATAGATTGCAGGGCTCGTCAATGGACGTCGCATATTGACAGTGCCTATGCGCCGTGTTAATATGGACACGTTGCAATAAGAAGCATACTGGAGGCTTGCCTATGCGCCAGGAGGTTTTGCTGCGTGCCTACGACATCATCGGAGATCGCACGCCCATGCTCCGCGACTGCGGAACGCTGTGCCAGGCTGCCTGCTGCCAGCCGGACGCGGACGGGCAGGGCGGCGTGCACCTGTTCCCCGGCGAGGCGGCGCTGCTGTCGGACTGCGACTGGGGCCGGATCGTGCCCGACGCCTTTGCGCCGATGCTGGTCTGCGAGGGCATGTGCCAGCGCAACGCGCGGCCCCTGGGCTGTCGAATATTCCCGCTGACCCCGGTGCGGGGGAAGAACGGCCGGTGGACCGTGCGGATGGACGCCCGGGCACGGGCCATGTGCCCGCTGGCCGCCCACGGACTTTCGGGGCTGGACCCCGCCTTTCCCCGGGCGGTCCGGGACGCGCTGCGCATCGTCGCCGAGGACCCGGAGGGCGACGCCTTCCTGGAAAAATGGGTCGCGCTGGAGGCCCAATACCGCCAGCCGCTGTGGTAGCGGCCTGCTTTCCCATTAAAATATAGTTTCCCTATGGCAATTCAAAGCCGGATGTGCTATAATGGCAATGTGTTTCTATCCTTCACTATGGGAGCGTGAGCGGTTTGAACCATCTCGAGGCGTTTTTAAAAGCCATGCAGGCGGACGCGGCGCTGGTGCATCGCCCGGAGAACCTGCGCTGGCTGGCCGGGTATACCGGCGAGGGATGCCTGTACATCTCGGCGAAGCGGCGCGTGATCCTTACGGACTTCAGGTATGTTGAACAGGTCCACATCCAATGCCCGGACTGGACGCTGGAGCAGGTCAACGCCGAGGTCACCTATCCGGCGCTGGCGGCAAAGCTGGCCCGTGAGGAGGGCGTGAAGCGGGTGCTGGTCGAGACCGACCACCTGACCTACGACGACTATCAGGGGTTCGCCAGGGCCCTGGAGGGCGTGACCCTCCTGAGCATGGGCGGCATTCCGGAGAAGCTGCGCCAGGTCAAGGACGCGGCGGAGCTGGACTGCATCCGCCGCGCGGCGGCAATTGCCAGCGACGCCTTCGTAAACCTGCTGCCCCGCATCCATGCGGGCATGACGGAGCGCCAGATCGGGCGCATGCTGGAATATGAGATGCTGGAGCTGGGCAGCGAGGGCGTGGCCTTCGAGACCATCGCCGCCTCCGGCCCCAACGGCGCCCTGCCCCACGCCCGTCCCTCCGACCGGGTGGTGGAAAACGGCGAGCTTCTGACGCTGGATTTCGGCGCGACGGTCAACGGCTACCGCTCGGACATGACCCGCACGGTGGGCTTCGGCAGGATCACCGGCGAACTGCGCGACATCTATGAGACCGTCCGCACAGCCCAGCAGCTGGGGCTCGACGCCCTGGCCGTGGGCAAGCCCTGCAAGGAGATCGACCGCGTTGCCCGCGAATGCATCGACGCCCGCTACCCCGGCGCCTTTGGGCACAGCCTGGGCCACGGCGTGGGCCTGTTCATCCACGAGCAGCCCCGGCTCAGCGCCACCAGCACGGACGTTCTGGTCGCCGGAAACGTGGTGACGGTAGAGCCCGGCGTATACATCCCCGGCCTCGGCGGCTGCCGGATCGAGGATACGGTGATCATGACCGAAGACGGCTACATCAACACCATCGCCGCCCCGAAGGAACTGATCGAGCTGTAGTCCTGGCCTGTTTACAACGACTATTTTATTGAGGAGGCACAATCCCCATGATCAACGCAAGCGATTTCAGAAACGGCGTCACCTTTGAGATGGACAACGGCGTTTGGACCATCGTGTCCTTCCTGCACGTGAAGCCCGGCAAAGGCGCGGCCTTCGTGCGCACGAAGCTGAAGAACGTCGTCACCGGCGCCGTCATCGAGCGCACCTTTAACCCCACTGAAAAATTCCCCAAGGCCTATATCGAGACCAAGGAGATGCAGTATACCTACAACGACGGCGATTTCTACCACTTCATGGACCTGGAGACCTTTGACGACCTGGCCCTGACCCACGAGCAGGTCGAGGACGCCATGCCCTTCGTTAAGGAGAACACCAATGTGACCGTGCGCTTCTTCAAGGGCGCGCCCTTCAGCGTGCAGCCGCCGAACTTCGTCGAGCTGCAGGTCACCAACACCGAGCCCGGCTTCAAGGGCGACACCGCCGCCAACACCACCAAGCCCGCCACCTTCGAGACCGGCCTGGTGCTGCAGGTGCCGCTGTTCATCGAGAACGGCGAGGTGCTGAAGATCGACACCCGCGACGGCGGCGAATACCTGGGCCGCGCCTGATCGGCGGGACACATTGGAAAGAGCGATCAGGCCGATGAAACAGACTTCATCGGCCTGATTGTATCGCTTTGAATAAAACCACTTCCCCGCACAATACTATTTCGATGAACGGAGGTGCAGTTATGGAAAATCTCGGCAAGAAGGTTGGATTCCTGAAGGGCCTGATGGAGGGCATGTCGTTTGACACCGACAGCGCCAACGGCAAGCTGATGGCGGGTATCGTCGGCCTGCTGGGTGATCTTTCCGATCGCGTGGAGGCCATCGACGAGCTCCTGGAGGACCTGAACGACTATGTGGAGAGCATCGACGAGGACCTGACCGAGCTGGAGGGCGCCCGCGACGACGACATGGACGGCCTGTTCGACAGCGAGGACGATGACGACGACTTCGACGACATGATGTTCAACAGCAGCGAGGACAAGCTGCACCTGTTGCGCCCCGCGCAGAGCGAGGCGCCGGAGACGAAGTCAGAGGAGGATTCGCTGGCGGGCAACCTCTGCCCCGAGTGCCACGCCATGTTCGTCACCTCTCTGAACGACCCCGAGGGCTCGGAGTACATCTGCCCCAACTGCAAAAAGCAGGTCAAGCCCGTGCCCCTGAGCCCGGAAAATGCAGTCATCGCGAAGCCGGTGGAGAAGGAATAAGGCGCGGGGCACAACAGCGGCGGCCCGGTACGATCGTCGATCGTGCCGGGCCGCCGCTGTTATCGGTTCACTCCGCCTCCGGCGCGTTGTCCCCGTCCTCGATCATGTCATACCCCACCCACACCTTGTAGCTGGAGCCGTCGAATTCGTATTCCAGCTGGGCGCGGCCCTTCCGGGGGTCCAGCCGGGTGATCCGGGTGTCGAAGCCGCCCATCATCTGCTTGACCAGCTTGACCCGGTCGCCCTCCCTGTAGGTCTTCATGATGCCGATGACGCCGCCGTTTTCATACAGCATCCGCGCAAAGCGCAGGTCGTCCCCCTGCAGCCGGTAGCCCTCGCTGCGCTGGCCGAGGCAGCGGATGACGCCCTCCATCATGCGAATCTCGTTGAAATCCGTGATGGGTGCCTCCGAGCAGACGAACACATAGCCCGGCAGGTAGGGCTTCTCCTCCTCAAAGCACACGCCCTTGATCCACTTGCGCTGTATGATCCTGGGGGAAAAGGCCGTCAGGCCAAAGCGCTGGCGTATGGCCGAGGCCACCAGCGTACACTTCACCGTGGCGCAGAATATGCAATAGAAATACATCCAACCATCTCCCGAACCCCGCCCTCGCGCCGAGGCTTTCCCATTATACCGCATCGCGGGGGGAATGTCAAAGGGCGGATGTGGGATGGGCGGTAAAGGGAACGTCCCCATGTCTGATATCGGGATTGCCCGAGTGTGGACAACATTACACCACCAGTTCAACCAGCTCTTTTCCCTTCACAAGCCGTCTGTTTAGCGCTACCCGCTTTGTCTTGTTGAAACTGTAGGTCAGCATGTATCCCTTATTCAGATGCAGTCTATCCAAATATCCACAGAGCTGCTCCTCACCGTCTCTATGGTATTTGGGCCCATGCCAGATTTTGAGCTCTATCACAAATCGATATCCCTTATAATCTATCACCAAATCCATTCGTTTTCTATTCCTTGTTTCGGCCTCGATATAATAGTTGCCGGTCCCGTTAATAATCGGTCGGATGAAGAGGAGGAACCGCAATCTGCCCTGCGTCTCGTCAATCTTCTCTGTTTGGTCTCCGTACAGATCGGGATAAATCGCCATGTACCGCTCAAAGACATGATCCATGTCCAGTTTTCCATCCCTGATAAACTGCTGCTTATCATCTGCTGCCGCTCGATAGACCGGAGAATTCAACTCCTCCTGGCTTAAGAAGAAGTTGTACAGTCTTGTTTCAAAAATTCTGTTACAAATCTGAACGACGCCTCCGTTATTTCTCACAAAGCCATACATCTCGGCATCGGAGGTCGACACATCATCAGGGTTATATGAAATATTCTCCCCCGCAAACAAGATCCGCCATAACATTTCACGTAGTTTCTTGTTCTGATGCACCTTCCCCATCAGTGAATCGAATAGCGTATTTTTCTCCATGAGTATACGACGGACGATTTCTCCGATAGCCTCCCTATTCCACCGTAGTGCCTTATCACCATCCAACAGCTGGCAAATGCGGCTAACGAGGAATGGGTAGCCGGAAGTGTAATCTTCTATGATCTGCGCGACGGCGTCCACGTCCATCCCCGTGTGATGGTCAGCCTCGTACTCCCTCAGCATCCCCTCGATGTCCCTGGCATTGAAGCTCATATCCACATTAAAATCCGCGGCAATGTTCCAGGGGCTGTTCTCCGTGTGGCCGTCCTCGGGACGCAGCTTGCGCTTCATATTCTTGACGTCCGTCACCCCGGCAAGAATGACAGATTGGAATGCGGGATATTCCTCCAGGTTCCTGCTCAGATAGGCATCTCGAAGCCGCGCCAGGAAGTCAAGGAAAACCTGATTGTTCGTGGCGCTGTCAATCTCATCAATGATCAGGACAAGCTTTTTCTCCGCTACAGCGCACCAATCCTCGAGCACATCGAAAAGGCTTCTCAGCTTGAGCGTCGCCACGTCCCTGTTCAGGACAGTGTTCAGCCTGTCCACGATCTCCGCCGGGATCGTCAGTTTACCCCGCGTCCGCCTTTTCAATTCATCACAGAACGCATAGGTGAAGTCCCCCTCCGTTTTGAAATCAGCATCTGTGATTCGCTGAAAATCCAGGCTGATTACATCGTAAGTGTTGGCGAGGTAGGAGCGAAGAGCGCTTAGTGTGGTTGTCTTTCCGTATTGGCGGGCCCGGTTGATGGTAAAATAGAGGCCCTGATCTACCATAGCTTTGATCGCTTCCAGGCGGGAAGACAGGTCCACCATATAGTTTTTATCCGGGGCGCAAGCACCGGCTGTTTGGAAAGTCTTCATTGAAATAGGTCACCTTCCGCGCGGAGATTCTGTGGCTATAGCATACCATAATACTCCCCGGGATGCAACTGATCCTGTCATTTTTAGCCCATGTATATGCAGGTGTGTCGCTCTCAACGACACGTTCATATCTGCATGTATATAAAATCCCGATTTCAAATTGTCGCTAAGCTGTCGCCCGCACCCGTACTAAAGCGGCGCTGTACATCACACTATGCCTTCACAATCCATTTCCCTGCTTTCGTCGATCCTTCCCTTTCCAGCATTCCATCTTTGCGCATTTTATCGATGCGGTAACGAACACCCGCCTCTGTTAATCCCGCAATGGGGGCAAGTTCTTTTGCAATAATGGCCAGATTTTCCGCATTGCTCTCATCAGGATTTCTTTGGCAGTTTCTTTAGTGGTTTCTTTGATAGGTTTTCTGCTTTCTTCGATAGTACTACCAATTTCAGTTGGCCAATGATGTGCATATACTGGAACGCTGCACCGATGGCGACGTTTCGCACACGGAAATTCCCTTCCATCAACTGCTACATCGTCATGTCGGGGCTGAGACGACCAGGCGTGCGAAGTGACCTCCAAACGATCATCATAAATACCCAAGAAATCCTGTTACATTATCTCACTGCTGGCGGTATTTGTCCCTCCGGGGGAATATGTGGTGCTTACCCTCAAACAGAATCCGCCTGTTAATGCCCCGCAGAACGACGTGGTAATCGCCGCTCTCACGCTTTTCCGCGCTGCCCTTGGCGTAAACAGTCACATCCTTCCCTCGGTCATATTATGCCAAGGAAAGGATGTGGTTGGCAGGAGAACCCGTTCCACGACGAGATAATTATGATGCAGCAAATCCGTTCTTTGCCAATAATATACTTTCTCGAGGATCCTCGTCCAGAGCATGTTCGATGATCTCAACTTCTCCAGAATCGATTTTCTTCTTTACAAAAGTATCAAAATCGAAATATGCCTCTCGTGAGAGTTGGGGAATGACTTCTTGCACCTCTTCCAATTCCTGGTGCTGTAAATGTATAGTATTAAGGGTGAAGTCATACGTTGACTCGAGTTTCTCAGTCGTATCTACCGGATTCGCAAGCCAGATTGTTCTCTTAAGACCGCTTTGGAGTGCTTTGGCGTCTGCATATTTAAAAATCTCAATCCAGCCAGCCAAATTGCCGGGAAAGCAGCTTTCCAGATAATAATACTGGGCGCAGTACTCCTTAAGCACAGATGTATACATCGAAGTTAAATCAAATAACAGTGTAAAGAGCATTCCGCTTTCCAGTGGACTTGCTATTTCAAACTGATCCTCCAGCCATAGAATCAATTGTTTGGCGCTGTTAAGGAACTTCTCGATCTGTATTACATCCTGCCTATTCAATTTTTGGATACTCAAATAATGCGAAGTAGATTTCAGGTTATCAATTAATGTCAAGATTTCTATTGTCTTGTCTTCCAGCTGAATAGCTTTCATTTCTTGTTTTAGATCCGCGACAGCAGAAGTGATTTGTTGTGCCAACCTATTTAGTTTTGAGTTGATCACGGTAAAGTTCATAACAGTCAACGCCATATTTGCTGCTCCAATTGCAGTGTTAGCCCATGCTACACCCTGCAGTGCGGATAGCATATTGATAACCCTCTTGAGTTTTTGCCCGTTTTTATAGGATAATACCAAATTGCCAATTTGTGGGAGCGCATTAACAGCTTGTACGGCGATTGCTGCCGGTCCAGGTAAAGCAGGTATAAAGGGCTTGATTGGCACGATCCCTGGTTGCTGTGTTTGATATGAAGGGAGCAGTTTATATAGTTCAACAAATCGATCATTCTCAATCAGACGGACACCCCCGGACCCAAAGTATGCTTTTCCGGCCAAAACCAAATTCATCGCATATTGGCTGACCCTTACCACAGTGTCGATCGGGATCAATTACTTTCATGCTCCTTTCCCATCTCTTTGATTGATATGAGACGCACGAGAAGATTGAAGAACAGATGTCGATATCGATTCTCACAGTTTTGCTTCGCCGACATAGGAGGTAGATTTGGCTTAAGTAACTTTCCCATATCCTTTTCCCACGTAAAACCAGTAACATTTTCGAACTCACGGAATCCAACCAAATCGATGTGATAGTGAACCATCTGGACAGGCTGCTTCGCCATAATCGGTATCATCTGTTTTTTCGTCTGTTTTGCTATATTTTCGGAGACAATAACCAGATTCCGTACGACGATATAAGCACGCTCTGCTTCTGTTTCCTCTCCAACTTCTTCAATAAATTGCTGAGTTCTTTCAACAATGCTGCTGATGGCCGCATCTTCCTTGACTGTTGAAAGCAGCTTAATCATGCGCTGTACTGCATCACGCAGGAAAGACCGGCACATATAACCTCGAATCAGTTCGCCTTTAGGACAAAGACCTGCTTTTATACATACCTTCTGGAAATCTGATAATTGCTCCAAAACGCGCTCTGCCTCTGGGCAGTTTTCAGGAGAGGATTCCATGATCTTGCTCAACAGGACCTCGGTGCACCCGTCTAACACATAATTCATAGGACATTCTCCTCCAGTCTTTAAAGATTTCGAAACTTTTACAGGAACTCTTCCAAGCGGCCTATCAGAAATACATAATTGTGTTTCCAAACACAATTATATCAATATGAAAAATGTGTGTCAATGCTAATCATACCAAATCATCGCTCTGGCTGTCCAAAGACACAGGTCCGATTCTTTCGTCTGTTTATCGTCAGGACAGCCTGACGCCCGAACCATGCGCTTACCTGGCCGTTGCCAGCATAGAGCCACTCCTGCTCGTCCCCCTTCCCAACTCTTGAAGAAAAACACACAGTACCACAGTACGGCGGCGCATACTCAAGCGCTTTTCCCCCAGTCATCCCTTTCAGATTATACTGCGAAGAACAGAAGCATGGCGACTTATTGCGCAGTAGCGGCGACAATCTGCCGCCATATGGCGGCCTGATTGGCGCCGCTACACCGCCTGCATTTCATTCTTGCCGGTCCCACATCATTCCCTAATGCCGCTGTTTTACACTGCATGCCTTGCGCATCACAAACGCCGCTTCCGTGTGACAGCTGCGGTTACGGCTTTATCAGGTTTTCAAGCGTTTCAAACAATGCCTCTGGTTCGACGGGCTTGGAGAGGTGCGCGTTCAATCCCGCCTGCATGCTGCGCTGCACGTCCTCGTCGAAGGCGTTTGCGGTCAACGCGATGATCGGGATGGTCGAGGCGTCGGGCCTGTCCATTGCGCGGATGACTCGGGTGGCCTCAAGCCCGTCCATCTCCGGCATCCGCATATCCATCAGGATCGCGTCATAATAGCCCTCGAGGTGGCTGCTGAACATATCCACCGCAATCCGCCCGTTCTCGGCGACTTCAGCATTGATCGCCCGCATGCTCAACACCATCACCATGATCTCGGCATTCACCGCAACGTCCTCCGCCAGCAGGATGTTGCGGCCCGTCAGATCGGCGCGCCGGTTTACCAGCGCCTCGTTTTTCCGCTTGAAGGCTTCGCGGAATTCGTCCATCACGCTTCCGGCAAACAGCGGCTTGGGCACAAAGGTGTCCACGCCGGCTTCTTTGGCATCGTCGGCGATGTCGTCCCAGTTGAACGACGTGAGGATGATGATCGGCGTGTCGTGCCCTTCGATGGCCCGAATCTGGCGGGTGGTTTCAACGCCGTCCATCTCCGGCATGCGCCAGTCGATCAGGATCAGGTCATAGTCCTCCCTGCGGGCATGGCTGAGCTTTACCTTTTCGATGCCCTCAAAGCCGGACTCCGCGGTGTCGCAGGTGATGCCGATCTGCCCAAGTATGATCTGGGCGTGCTCCAGCGCAATCGGATCGTCGTCTATCACAAGCACGCTCATCTCCCGCGGGTTCAGGTCGCCGTCGTCGATGGTGCCGCCCTTTCGGGAGGACTCGCCCAGCGTGACGGTCACGGTGAACGTCGTGCCCTTGCCCTTCTCGCTCTCCACTTCGATATGGCCGTTCATCAGCTCCACAATGCTCTTGGTGATCGGCATGCCCAGTCCGGTGCTGCCGTAACGGCTGGTGGCGGATGAATCCTCCTGGCTGAAGGCGTCGAACAGGTAGGGCAGGTATTCCTTGCGCATGCCGATGCCGCTATCGGATATGATGAACCGGATCGTGGCCTGATGGTCATACCTCGGTCCCTCTTCGATCACAAATCGCACGCGCCCGCCCTCCGGCGTGAACTTTACGGCGTTGCCGAGCATGTTTATCATCACCTGCTTAAGCTTCATCGCGTCGCCGACATAGTAATCGTCAATACTGCCATGCGTGACGCATTCGTACCGCAGCCCCTTATCCCTGCATTGGCCGCCCACGATGGTATTGACCTGCTCCAGGCTCTTGGCAAAGGAGAACTCCTCGGCCTTGATGACCATCCTTCCGGATTCGATGCGCGACATGTCCAGAATGTCGTTGATAATTCCCAGCAAATGCTGGGCGGAGGTGCCGATCTTTGCCAGATATTCCTTGACCTTGTCCGAAGCGGACGGCTCGTTCATGGCGATGTTGTTCAATCCGATGATCGCGTTCATGGGCGTGCGAATCTCATGGCTCATGTTGGACAGGAATGCGGTCTTGGCCCGGTTGGCCTGTTCCGCCGCCGCCAGCGCTTCCCGCAGAATGTGGTTCTGCTCGAGGGATTGCCTGGTTTCTGCGTCCACATTGGAAAAGCTCAATCCGACAGAGTGCACCTGTCCGTCGTCCCTGTCTTCCGGATGGCGAACGCCGGCAAAGCGGATCATGACATAGATCGTCTTGCCCTCTTTGTTGATCTTATAGCGATAGGAGATCACGCGCTGCTTCCGAAGGCCCTCCCGGATCGCGTCGGGATTCGTAAACCTCAGGAATTCGTCGCGATACTCATCGGTCACGGCATCCTGCGCATACGCCCGGATGCTCTCCGTGTAGGGGAAGCACTGACCGATCTTGAAATCCTTTTCCTCGCCCGATTCCTGATAGCATATCCCCTCGTCCCTGTCCAGATGGACGAGATATACGCTCCAATAATCTGAACCGAGGGCCGTGATCAGCTGGTTTTGCAGCTCGCCGCTGCGCTTCTCCTGCAACAGCCGCTCCTGGAGCGACAGCTTTTCCTCCAGGGCCTCCTGCTTCGCCCGGCTTTCGGCTTCCGCCGATTTGATCCGGGCCATCTCGGTGACATCCACGCACATGCCGAGAAGGCACAGCCTGCCGGAGGCATCCCGGAATTTGAGCTTGGTCGTCTGAAGGTTGCGAAACACGGTTCCCGTCGCGTCCGGCACATCCTCGAAGAACACATAGGCCCGCTCCATCGCCAGCGTCTTCCTGTCGTCCTCCACGAAGTGTGTGGCGGTCTCGGCGTCAAAAATCTCATGGTCGGTCAGCCCAACCACGTCCTCCGGGCGCGTTTTCCCGGCATATTCGGCAAACGCCTGGTTGCAGGCGAGATAGACGCCCGTCTCCGCGTCCTTTGAAAAGCTCATGGCCGGCATGTTGGTGAGCAGCGAGGAAACGGAGCCCATCAGCTCAGCCAGCCGCGCGGCGGACTGCATTTCCTCCAGAAGCCTGCGGTTTTCTTCCTCCGCCTTCTTTCCTTCCGCCAGCGCCTGCTCCAAAGCCCGGTCCCGACGGACTTCGTCGTCCACATCGATAAACCCCATGGTCACGCCGATCCTGCCGCCCGGCATGTTCACCTTGCCAAAGTGAATGCGATAATACCTCGGCCCGGATTCCAGGGCGCGGAGAAAGGTGACGGCAAATCGCCGCTTGGTTTTGAATTGTTCCAGGATATAGGGCAGGCTGATCTGTTCCTGCATTCGCTCCTGATCCTCCGGGGCAACCATGGTGGCGACATATTCGGTTTTGGTATCGGTATACTTCGCGTGGCTCAGCGCATTGTGGATCGCTTCGGCGTGGACGCTGTCCATGTCCGTGTGAAAGAGCGAGCATTCCTCGGTTTCAACGTCGTTGATCAGCCAGACCGTGTTGTAATTATTGGTCAGCGTTTCGATGACGGCGTCGCGGGTCGCCGTGCCCATCTCCTGCTTTTCGCGTTTTTCCGTAATGTCCGATATAAATACGACGTAGATCCCGCCGTAGGCCTTCGTTTGCGCATAGTGGCCGTAGTCGTCCACCCACCGGATCGCGCCGTCCTTGCGAATGATGCGGTATTCCGCGTAGTCCAGCTTGTCATCGCTGGCTTCGATCTGCTGAACGATGGACGCGCTGATTCTGTCGTAATCCTCCGGATGCACCATGCCGCGGAAGGTGAAGCCGGTCAAGGCCCTGAATTCCTCCTGGTTTGCGCAGCCGTAGATATCGAATACGGCTTTGTTGGCGTAAATCAACGCCTCGGGTTCCTCTGCCCGGTAGATGAAAAAGCCCCCGGGCATGTGCCCGCCAATTTCCCTGATGACGGAAATGGTATCGTCGTTCAGCTCAAAGCGCTTGTTTGTCATGTTGGACACCCTCCTGTCGGCGACCGCTCTCACTCGCTGTATCAAACGCATTATTGAAACGATTATAACATAAGCGCAATGTTCCTTCAAGAAAACAATGATAATTGCGTTGGATAATTGCATTGAAGCGCAGTGCATGGGTAACCGTGCAAAGGCGCTTCCGGATCAATCGAGGCGGAATGGAAATAAGGAACTGTGCGGAAATTATACGTACAGAATGCGCCGTATGAAAATGCAGCGCGGGGCGATTGCCCGCCCCGCGCTGTTGTTGGTTGTTCGGTTTACTTCACTTCATTGAACCCTTCCCGCGCCGCGTAGCTGGTGTGCAGCAGCTCGTGGGACAGGTGGCTGTTGGGCTCGCCCAGGAACTTCTCGTACAGCTCGACGATCTGGGGATTGTTGTGGCTCTGGCGCACCGTCTGGCGCTCGTCCTCGCTGTAGAGAGCCTGGGCGCGCTTTTCCTTGTAGGTGTCCAGTATGTCGTCGTCCTCGTCGGGCAGGAACACCGGCCTGACGTAGGGCTGGCCGCCGCCGTTGATGCAGCCGCCGGGGCAGCCCATGATCTCGATGAACTGGTACTTGCTCTTGCCGGCGCGAATCTCGTCCAGCAGCACCTTGGCGCTCTTCATGCCCGAGGCAATGGCCACGTTCACGACGGTGCCATTGATGTCGATGGATGCCTCGCGGATACCCGCGTCGTGGCCGCGCACGGCGGTGAACTCGATGGGCTCGGATTCCTTGCCGGTCAGTTTGAAGTAGACCGTGCGCAGGGCTGCCTCCATCACGCCGCCGGTGACGCCAAAGATGACGCCCGCGCCGCTGTAATCGCCCATGATGTCCTGGTCCCAGGGCTCGTCGGGCAGGCGGCGGAACAGCATGCCGTTGCGGCGGATCATGCGGGCCAGCTCCCGGGTGGTGATGACCGCGTCCACGTCCGGGATGCCGTCCACCTTCTCCTGCTCGCGCTCCTTCTCAAACTTCTTGGCCACGCAGGGCATCACCGACACCACGAACACGTCCTTCGGGTCGATGCCGTTCTGCTTGGCCCACCAGTGCTTGATGATCGCGCCCTGCATCTGGTGGGGGCTCTTGCAGCTGGACAGGTGGGGCAGCAGGTCGCCGTAGTTGTACTCGGCATAGTTCACCCAGCCGGGGGAGCAGGACGTGATCATGGGCAGCACGCCGCCTTCGGTCAGCCTGTGCAACAGCTCGGTGCCCTCCTCCATGATGGTCAGGTCCGCGCCGAAGTTCACGTCGTACACCCGCTCGAAGCCCAGGCGGCGCATGGCCGCGGCCATCTTGCCGGTGACGGGGGTGCCGATGGGATAGCCGAACTCCTCACCCAGCGCCGCGCGCACCGCGGGGGCCGCCTGAGCGATGACGTGCTTGCCGGCCTTGAAGGCGGCGTCGACCCTGTCGATCTCGCTGTGCTCCATCAGCGCGCCGGTGGGACAGACGTTCACGCACTGGCCGCACTGGATGCAGGGGGAATCGGCGAAGCTGCGGTTCTCCGCCGGGGACACGAAGGTGGCGAAGCCGCGGTTCTCAAAGCCCAGTATGCCCAGGCCGTGGGCGTTCTTGCAGCGCTCCACGCAGCGGCCGCAGAGGATGCACTTGCTGGTGTCCCGAACCAGGCCGGGAGCCAGGCGGTCGATGTGCGTCTCGGAATGCTCGCCGGCAAAGGCGTCGTCCCGGGCGCCGGTCAGCTGGGCCACGTACAGCAGCTCGCAGTGGCCGTTCTTGTCACACTGCTGGCAGTTCTTGTTGTGGTTGCTCAGCAGCAGCTCCACGCTGTGGCGGCGGGCGTCCACCGCGGCGGGGGAGCCGATGCGGATCTCCATGCCCTCGCTCACCGGGTACACGCAGCTGGCCACCAGGCCCCGCGCGCCCGTGGCCTCCACCAGGCATACGCGGCAGGAGCCCTGGTTGCACTCGCCATGGTTGAAGGAACACAGGGACGGAATCTCATAGCCGCAGGCCTTGGCGGCTTCGAGGATGGTCAAGCCCTCCTCGACCTGATAGGGAATGCCCTCGATTTTGATGTTCAACATTGCCTTGCGCCTCCTTATCGCTTCTCAATGGCCCCGAAGCGACAGACGCTGATGCAGGAGCCGCACTTCGCGCATGCGCTCGAATCGATCTTCCAGGACGTCATCTTGTGGCCGGGGGCGATGTAGTCCGTCTTGTGGATGCAGTCCACGGGGCAGCCCCTGTGGCACATGCCGCAGCCGATGCACTTGTCGGGATCGATGTAGTATTCCATCAGGTTCTTGCAGACGTGGGCCGGGCACTTCTTGTCCACGATGTGGGCGATGTACTCGTCACGGAAGTGGGACAGCGTGGAATTGATGGGGTTGGCCGCGGTCTGGCCCAGAGCGCACAGCGAATTGGCCTTGACGGTGCGGCTCAGCTCCTCCAGGTCGTCCAGGTCCTGCATGGTGCCCTTGCCCTCGGTGATGCGGGTCAGGATCTCCAGCATGCGCTTGGTGCCAATGCGGCAGGGCGAGCACTTGCCGCAGCTCTCGTCGCAGATGAACTCCATGTAGAACTTGGCCACGTCCACCATGCAGTTGTCCTCGTCCATGACGATGGCGCCGCCGGAGCCCATCATGCTGCCCTTGGCCACCAGGTTGTCAAAGTCGATGGGCTCGTCCAGGAATTCCTCGGTCAGGCAGCCGCCGGAGGGACCGCCGGTCTGTATGGCCTTGAACTTCTTGCCGTTCGGGATGCCGCCGCCGATGTCGTAGATCAGCTCCCGCAGGGTGGTGCCCATGGGAACCTCGACCAGGCCGACGTTGTTGACCTTGCCGCCCAGGGCGAACACCTTGGTGCCCTTGCTCTTCTCGGTGCCGACGCTGGCGAAGTATTCCGCACCCTCCCGCAGGATGGTGGGCACGCAGGCCAGGGTCTCCACGTTGTTGATGATCGTGGGCTTGCCCCACAGGCCCTTCACCGCCGGGAACGGAGGCCTCGGCCGGGGCATGCCCCGCTTGCCCTCGATGGAATTGAGCAGAGCCGTCTCCTCGCCGCAGACGAACGCGCCGGCGCCCAGGCGCAGGTGGCAGTCGAAGCTGAAGTCGGTGCCCAGTATGTTCGGTCCCAGCAGGCCCAGCTCCCGGGCCTGGCGGATGGCGATGCGCAGCCGGTTCACGGCGATGGGATACTCCGCGCGAACGTAGAAATAGCCGTTCTGGGCGCCGATGGCGTAGCCGGCGATCATCATGCCCTCGATGACGGCCAGGGGGTTGCCCTCGAGGATCGAGCGGTCCATGAACGCGCCGGGGTCGCCCTCGTCGCCGTTGCAGACCACGTATTTCTCGTCGCCCTCGGAATTGTAGGCGAACTGCCACTTGCGGCCCGTGGGGAAGCCTGCGCCGCCACGGCCCCGCAGCCCGGAGGCCAGCACCTCGTCGATGACCGCCTGTCGGGGCATCGAAAGCGCCCGCCTCAGGCCCTGGAACGCGCCGAAGCCCAGGGCCTCGTCGATGTTCTCGGGGTTGATGACGCCGCAGCCGTGCAGCGCCACGCGCCGCTGCTTCTTATAGAAATTGATGTCGTCCTGCTTGGAAACCTTCTCGCCGGTGGCAGGCTCCTCGTACAGCAGGCGTTCGACGACCTGGCCGTGGATGATGTCGGAATCCACGATCTCCTCCACGTCCTCGATCTTCACCAGGCGGTACAACGTATCCTCGGGGTAGATCTTCACAAAGGGGCCCTGGGAGCAGAAGCCAAAGCAGCCCACCTGGTTCACGGTGGCCCTGTCGCTGGCGCCCTTGCGCTCCAGCACCTCGACGAAGTGCTTGCGGATCTCGGCGGAATTGTTGGACAGGCAGCCCGTGCCGCCGCAGAGCACGATGTGGCGCTTGTCGTCCTTGCCCGCCAGCTTGTCCTCGAAGCAGGCGGTACAGGCGGCGATGCGCGCGTTCAGATTCTCGACGGAATGGATCATGCAGTGACACCCTCCTTTTCCTTCTCAACAATCAGGTACTGCTGGGCGATGACCTCGCGCACCTGGCTGACCGTCATCTTGGGATACACCTTGCCGTTGATGCTCACCGCCGGGGCGATGCCGCAGGCGCCGATGCAGCGCAGGGCGTCCAGCGTGAACATGCCGTCCTCGGTGGTCTGTCCAGGCGCGATGCCCAGCTCCTCCTGGAACTTGTCGATCACCTGCTGCGCGCCCTTGACGTAGCACGCCGTGCCCAGGCAACAGCCCACCACGAAGCGACCCTTCGGCTCCAGCGAGAAGAAGGAATAGAACGTGACCACGCCGTAGATCTCCGCCACGGAAATGCCCGTCTCCTGGGACACAATCTCCTGAACGTCCAGGGGAATGTAGCCGTATTCGTTCTGGATGTCGCTGAGGATCATCATCAGCGGCGTCTTTTCGTCCTTGTAGCGGCCGCAGATCTCGCGGATCTTCGCCACCGCCTCAGCCTTCAAAGCACCCATGCGTCATAACCTCCGATCTGTTTTATGCGCCATCATTCGCCAGTCAACCGACAAGTTAGATATAATTAATTAATGGCACATCATTAATGATATTATATCATAAATCGCCGTGAATACAAGGGATATAATTAAGAATTGAAGCCATTCACCGTAAACAATCGGAAAATCCGTGGCTCGCCACCGCCAAAGACGCATTTTTTTGTGGACGGAATTGGCCGTGTTGTGCTATAATCCTGCCAGTATAATGAGTGGCGGCGACGCCCGCGAAGGAGAGACGGCTATGAACGACTACAACGAAATCGGTGCCCGGCTGCGGGAGCTGCGGGAGGTCAGCGACTACACCATCGAGGAGCTGGCCGCTGAGTTGCGCCTCAGCCCCGAGGTATACGCCTCCTACGAGGAAAACGGCAAGGACGTGCCCATCAGCGTGATCTACGAGATCGCCAACAAGTTCAAGGTGGACTTCACCGAGATCGTCACCGGCCAGAGCGCCAAGCTGGAAACCTACCACCTGATCCGCAGGGGCGGCGGCAAGGTCATCAACCGCAACCCGGAATACCATTTCGAGGATCTGGCCTACCGCTACGCCAACAAGGTGATGCAGCCGCTGCTGGTGACCCTGGAGCCCACGGACGCCGTGGCCAAGCTGATCACCCACACCGGCCAGGAGTTCAACCTGGTGCTGGAGGGCACGGTGATCGTCACGCTGGGCGATAAGGAATTCGAGATGCATCCCGGCGATTCCATCTACTTCAACCCCACCATCCCCCACGGCCAGCGCTGCGGCGGCGACGTCAAGGCGCGGTTTCTGACGGTCATCGCGGAATAGCCGTAGCGGCGGCAACCTGCCGCCATCGGAATGGTCCTTCCAACCGTAACGGCGGCAACCTGCCGCCACCGCGGCGCCTGACAGGCGCCGCTACAGAAGATATGCCACTGGGTCTGTATTGAAAAGGAGCATGGTTACATTGAATTACCTTCTGAACAAATTCCTTCCCCAGATCGATTTTGAAAGCTACGAGGAATTCCGGGAGAAATTCACCATCAACGTGCCCGAGGACTTCAACTTCGGCTACGACGTGGTGGACGCCTGGGCCGGGGCGGAGCCCGACAAGCGGGCCCTGGTGTGGGTCAACGAGCGGGACGAGGAGCGCGTCTTCACCTTCACCGACATCAAGCGCCTGTCCAACCAGGTGGCCAACTTCCTGAAGGACCTGGGGCTCAAAAAGGGCGACGTGGCCATGATGATCCTGCGCCGCCGCTGGGAATACTGGATCTGCGCCACGGCACTGCACAAGCTGGGCGTGATCCTGATCCCCGCCACGCTGCAGCTGACCAAGAAGGATATCGTCTACCGGGGCAACGCCGCCGAGGTGAAGGCGGTCATCTGCGTGGACGACGACTTCGTGGTGGGCCAGATGGAGGCCTCCGCGCCGGAGATTCCCTCCCTGAAGCACAGGATACTGGTGCGCGACGGCAGGGACGCCGACCGGCCGGGCTGGCTGGACCTGCACGCCGAGATGGACAAATACTCCGACGCCTTCCCCCGCCCCGCCGGCGCGGAAGCCACCCGTTGGAATGACGTGATGCTGGTCTACTTCACCAGCGGCACCACCGGCATGCCCAAGCTGGTGCAGCACAACTTCGCCTACCCCCTGGGCCACATCGTCACGGCGAAATACTGGCAGCACGTGGAGGAAAACCGGCTGCACATGAGCGTCTCCGACTCCGGCTGGGCCAAGTTCGGCTGGGGCAAGATCTACGGCCAGTGGATCTGCGGCGCGACCATATTCTGCTACGACATGGTGGGTCGCTTCAACCCTGCCAACCTGCTGCGCAAGGTGGAGAAGTACAGGGTCACCACCTTCTGCGTGCCGCCGACCATGTACCGCTTCATGCTCCAGGAGGACCTGACCCAGTTCGACCTGTCCTCCCTGCATCACTGCGCCACCGCCGGCGAGCCGCTGAACCCCGAGGTGGTGCGCAAGTGGAAGCAGCTCACGGGCCACCAGATCTACGAGGGCTTCGGCCAGAGCGAGGGCCCGGTGCTGATGGCCAACTTCGGCAGCGAGTGGTTCGAGCCGCTCGAGGGTTCCTGCGGCAAGCCCAATCCGCTGTTTGACATCCAGCTGCTGGACAACGACGACCACGTCTGCGAGGACGGCGAGGAGGGCAGCCTCACCATCATGGACGTGAAGCACCACCCGCCCGTAGGCCTGTTCACCGGCTACTACCGCAACCCCGAGATGACCGAGGAGAAGCTGGGCGGCATCGGCTACAACACCGGCGACGTGCTGTGGCGGGACAGCGAGGGCTACTACCGATTCGTGGGCCGCAACGACGACGTGATCAAGTGCTCCGGCTACCGCATCGGGCCCTTCGAGGTGGAATCCGCCCTGATCGCCCACGACGCGGTGGTGGAGTGCGCCATCACCGGCGCGCCGGACCCCATCCGCGGCCAGATCGTCAAGGCCACCGTGGTACTGGCCAAGGGCTGGACCCCCTCGGAGGAGCTGACCAAGGAGCTGCAGCGGCACGTCAAGAAGCTGACCGCCCCCTACAAGTACCCAAGGGTCATCGAATACGTGGACGAGCTGCCCAAGACCGTGGGCGGCAAGATCAAGCGCGCCCAGATCCGGCATGCGGACGAGGCGGCGGCGGGAAGCAAATAACGAGGTAATACCATATGAAAAAGGGAATCGCCATCGCCGGGAACATGATCGTGGATATGCTCTACCCCACCAACGGCCTGCCCAGGCCGGGGGAGCTGGTGACGATCACCGGGGACATGACCCGCGCCACCGGCGGCTGCCTGTGCAACGACATCATCGACCTGGCCGTGCTGGACCCGTCCCTGCCGCTGACGGCGCTGGGGCGGGTGGGCGACGACGCCGAGGGCGATTTCGTGCTGGATAAGCTGCGGGCCTTGCCCAACATCGACCTCGGACAGATCCGGCGCGGAGGCACCACGTCCTACACGCTGGTGATGGCCGACGAGGTCACAAAGCACCGTTCCTTCTTCCAGTGCCGCGGCGCGAACGCGGACTTCTGCGAGGCGGACATCGACTGGGACGCGCTGGACGTCGACCTGCTGCACGTGGGCTACATACTGCTGCTGGACGCGCTGGACGCGCCGGACGAGGCCTACGGCACGAAGATGGCACGGCTGCTGCACACCGCGCAGACGCGGGGCATCAAGACCTCCATCGACGTGGTCTCCGAGGCTGGGGAGCGCTTCCGACACATCGTCGTGCCGGCGCTGAAGTACACCGACTACTGCGTCATCAATGAGCTCGAGGCCCAGGCCACCACCGGCGTGACGCTGACGGACGGCCAGGGTCGGCTCATCCGGGAAAACCTGCCCGAGGCGCTGAAGCGGATGAAGGCGCTGGGCGTGTCCACCTGGGCGGTCATCCACAGCCCCGAGGGCGGCTTCGGGCTGGATGAGCGCGACAACTACGTGGCGATCGACAGTCTGAAGCTGCCGGAGGGCTACATCAAGGGCTCTGTCGGCGCGGGCGACGCCTTCTGCGCTGGCGTGCTGTACGCCGCGTGGAAGGGATGGGCCCTTACAGAGGCCATCGAGCTGGGCACCGCCGCGGCGGCCTGCTCCCTCAGCCAGCCCGGCGGCACCGAGGGCATGCGCAGCTGCGAGAGCGCCATGGCGCTGTACCGAAAACTGAGGCAGGAGACTTGACAGATATGAAAAATGCTGTGGTGTACGGCTCCGGCAAGATCGGCCGGGGCTTCATCGGCAAGATATTCGCGGAATCCGGATACCGGGTCTGCTTCCTGGACCGCATCCAGGCGCTGGTGGACGGGCTGAACGCCGCGGGCAGCTACCGGGTGCGCATCGTATCCAACGACGCCGCCGTGGAGAGCGTCGTGCCCGTGCACAGGGCGCTGATCTCCACCACCGACGAAGCGCTGGAGGCTCTGGCGTCCTGCGACCTGATGGCCACCGCCGTGGGCGTCAACGAGCTGGAAAACATCGCCCCGATCCTGGCGAAGGCCGTGGCGCTGCGCATGGCGCGAAGCGGCGGCCCGCTGGACGTGATACTGTGTGAAAACCAGCTGGGCGCGGACACACTGATGCGCGGCTGGATCGACGGACACCTGGACGACGCACAGCGCGCCTGGGCCGATCAGAACCTCGGCCTCGTGGAGGCCTCCATCAGCCGCATGGTGCCGCCCCTGACCCCCGAGCAGCTGGCGGAGGACCCGCTGCTGGTTCGGGTGGACCCCAGCAGCGAGCTGCCGGTGGACAGCGCCGCCTTCCGGGGCCGGATTCCCGCCCTCAACGGCATCATCCCCTACACGCCCTTCGAGTTCTACATGATGCGCAAGCTGTTTTTGAACAACGGCAGCCACGCGCTGTGCGCCTACCTGGGCTATGAGCGGGGCATGACCTACATCTGGCAGGCCATCGGGGACCCGCAGATCCGCGCCGCCGCCCGGGCGTCGATGCAGGCCAACGCCGACGCGCTGGTGGCGAAGTACGGCGAGGGCGTGCGCCAGAACGTGCAGGACTACATCGAGGATCTGCTGGCCCGCTTCCCCAACCGGGCGCTGAACGACACCGTGGCCCGCGTGGGCGCGGACCCGGTGCGCAAGCTGCGCCGGAACGACCGCATCGTCGGCGCGGCCCTGTTCGCCATTGAGCAGGGCATAGACCCCGCCCCCATCGTGCGGGGCATCGCCGCCGCGCTGCGCTTCGACGCGCCCGGCGACCCCACCGCCCCCGTCATACAGAAGGCGCTCAAGGAACAGGGTATCGAATACGTGATGGCCCAGTTCATGGGCCTGAAGCCCGAAGAGCCGCTGTGGGGCATGGTCAAGGCCGAGTGGGCGCGTTAGTTTATATCCAAGCGCGAGATGTACCCATTTGTGCGCTCAGTCATTTTTTCCCCGCCTCCCACACAG
Organism: Clostridia bacterium; assembly: GCA_017432405.1. Next base: position 44,853 of record JAFRJF010000102.1, read on the forward strand.
TATGAACCAGTGGTCATACTGCAAGGGAGGTCTTTTCATGCGCAAAAACATACTCGCCCTTTTGCTCTCCGCCCTGCTGCTGTGCGTCCCGCTTGCGGGGCGCTGCCAGGAGATCGACCTGTCCCCCGCCCCGTCGCCCGCGCCGGAGGCCGTCGCCCTCGCGCCCCTTTCCGACGCGCCGCTGCTGGAGGCGCCGCCCATCCACCCGGCCTGCGCGGCGATGCTGCTCGCGGAGGCGGACAGCGGGCAGGTCATCTTCCAGATGAACGCCGACAGTCCCCGCCCGGTGGCCAGCGTCACCAAGGTGATGACGATCCTGCTGGCGCTGGAGGCCCTGGACGCGGGCCGCCTGACGCCGGAGCAGCTCGTCACGGTGTCCCAGTCGGCGGCTGGGATGGGCGGCAGCCAGGTGCTGCTGGATGTGAACGAGCGCCAGACGGTGGACACGCTGCTGCGGTGCATGATCGTGGGCAGCGCCAACGACGCCGCAGTGGCCCTGGCCGAGGCCATGTACGGCAGCGAGGCGCTGTGCGTGGACGCCATGAACCGCCGGGCCGCCGAGCTGGGCATGGCGGACACCCACTTCGAAAACTGCACCGGCCTGCCTGCCGCGGGCCAGCACACCACCGCCCGGGACGTGGCCGTCATGTCCCGCCAGGTGTTCGCCCACCCCCATTACTTCGACCATTCCGCCATCTGGATGGAGGACATCGACCACGGTGACGGCCGGTTGACCCAGCTGGTGAACACCAACAAGCTGCTGCGGCTGTGCGACGGCTGCGACGGCGGCAAGACCGGCTCCACGAAGGAGGCGGGCTACTGCGTCTCAGCCACCGCCCGGCGGGGCGACATGCGCCTGGTGGCCGTGGTACTGGGGGCCGACTCCGGCAAGGAGCGCTTCGCCATCGCCCGGGAAATGCTGGAATACGGCTTCGCCAACTACCGCCGATATCCCGTGGCCGTCCGGGGCACGAAGGTCCGGGGACAGCTGCCCGTCACCGGCGGCACGGCAGAGGGCGTCGCCCTCGTCCTCGACGGCGACCTGACGCTGCTGATCCCCCGGGGCGACGAGCAGCGCGTCACCCTGGAGCCCGCCCTGCCCGAAGCCCTGCCCGCCCCCGTCGAAAGGGGCCAGCAGATCGGCCACGTCCGCGTCCTCGTCGACGGCCGCGAAACCGCCCAGATCCCCGTCGCCGCCGCCGAAGCGGTGGAAGCGAAGGCCGCAGGCTTGAAGCGGATCATCGATCGGTGGATGTGTAACTACTGATTTGTCGCGGGGCAACAAATCAGTAGTTGTCTATCTCCACCCGCACCGGCGCGTCGATCACGACCTCGCCCGGCCTGGCGGCGCAATCCATCGCCACAATCTCCACCCCGGCCCTCTGCGCTTCGATCAGCGCTTCGCCGAACTCGGGCTGGGTCTGCCAGTTGGGCCTGAACACACGCGCGCCCTTCATCTGGATCACCACCAGCAGCACGCAACGCCAGCCCTCGCCCGCCAGACGGGTCAGCCCCCGCACGTGCTTCAGGCCCCTGAGGGTCGGCGCGTCGGGGAAGCGGGCCACACCGCCATCCTCCAGCGTGCAGCCCTTGACCTCCACGGCCACGGGCCGGCCATCCTGCGCGGCTACAAAGTCAAAGCGGGAATCTCCCACGGTCACCTCGGCTTTCAGATCCTCGAGCGCGCCCAACCCGCCCGTCGCGAGCCACTCCCCCGCCGCCCGGTTCGGGGCCATCGAATCCATGTTGACGTACCGCACGCCGCCCGACACGGGCTTGTCTACGCCGATCAGGTCATACCCCGTCCGGCGCGAAGGATTGCCGCTCTTTTCCAGATACACCGTATACCCCGGCACCAGCAGCTCCGCGCAGCGCCCGGTATTCTTCACATGCGCCCTTTCGGCCTTCCCGTCGATCTCCACCTCCGCCACAAAGCGGTTCACGCGGCGAACAAAAGTCGCCGCGTGAATGTTTTCATATCTCATTTCTTATCGCTCCCCGGCTGGATCCACCACTCGGGCGTCAGCGCGCCCAGCGTCGTCTCCCGGCCGGTCTCGTTGTCCAGCAGCACGCGCACGGCGGAATAGTCGTCGGGCATCAGCTGCACCATCAGCTCCCGGCAGGCCCCGCAGGGCGCGCCGCCGGAGCCGTCTGGCAACACGGCCAGCACACGGTCGATCTCATGCTCACCGTTGGTGAGCATGTTGAAGATGGCGTTGCGCTCGGCGCAGATGCCCAGCGTGGAGCATGTGTCCACGCAGACGCCGGTATAGATCCTGCCCGACCTTGAGCGCACGGCGGCGGAAACTTCGCCGCAGGTCACGTATTCGGACACCCGCCGCGCTGCGCGCACAGAACGCGCCGCCGCCAGCATCTCAACCCAGATTTCATCCATCATTTCCCATTCCTCAATCTCGAAGCTACGCCCTCAGCTCTGCTCCAAAATCCTTCTCCAGCGCCTTCAGCACCTTCTCCATCGCGGCGTTGATCTCCTCGTCGGTCAGGGTGCGGTCCGGCGCGCGCAGGGTGATGGCGAAGGCCACGGACTTGCGCGTCGCGCCCAGCTTCTCGCCCCGGTAGATGTCGAACAGCTTCGCGTCCTCCAGCAGCTTTCCGGCGGCGGCGCGAATGGCGTCCAGCATGGTGCCCGCGCCCACGGCCTCGTCCACCACCACGGCGATGTCGCGGCTGACGGCGGGGAACTTGGGCAGGGGCCTGATGCCGTAGAAGTCCTTCTCCAGGGGCCTCAGGGCGTCCAGGTCCACCTCGGCCACGACCACCCGGCCCTTGATGTCGAAGGCCTCGGCCACGTCGGGATGGATCTCGCCCAGGGCGGCCAGCCGGGTGTCGCCCACGGCCATGATCGCCTTTCTGCCGGGATGGTAGTAGCCGTCCCCGCCGGCGGCGATGGACGCGGTCACGCCGAACTTGGCCAGCAGCCAGGTCACGATGTTCTTGACAGTATAGAAGTCCACGCCCTCGCCGTAGGCGGCGATGCACAGCGCGGCCTTCTCCGCGGGCAGCTCGCCGGCCTTCTCCGCGGGCACGAACACCTTGCTCAGCTCAAACAGCATGCCGCCGGGAATGTTCCGGTTCAGGTTCGCGGCCACGGTGTTCAGCATGCTGGGCACCAGCGTAGTGCGCATGACCGACGTATCCTCGCCCAGCGGATTGCGCAGCTTCACCACATTCCGCCGGGGGTCGTTTTCCGCCAGGCCCAGCATGTCCAGCCAGCGGGGGCTGATGAAGGAATAGTTCAGTATCTCGTATAGGCCCATGCCCACCAGCGCGTCCTTGACCCGGTTATTGAACACGGTCTTTTCGTCCTGCCGGCCAGCCATCGTGGTGGCGTTCATCAGCGTGGAGGGGATGTGGTCGTAGCCGTACATCCGCAGCACCTCCTCGGAGATGTCGGCCTCGCCCTCCATGTCCTGGCGGAAGGCGGGCACCTCGCAGTGCAGCGAATCTCCGGCCACGGTGGTGTCGATGTACAGACGGTTCAGTATGTCCTCCATGGCCTCGCCGGGGACGTCCACACCGATGCGGCGGCAGATGCGGCTGACGGAGGCCTCGATCTCGACGGGTTCCTTCGGGTTCGGATAGTTGTCGTAGCAGCCCGGAACCACCCTGCCGCACTCCAGCATGTTCACCAGCATGCAGGCCCGCTCCAGCGCCTCCATGGCGGTGGCGGGGCAGACGCCCTTCTCAAAGCGACCCGAGGACTCGGTGCGGATGCCCAGCTTGCGGGCGGTGACCCGGTTGTTGGCCCGCTCGAAGGCGGCGCACTCGAACAACACGGAGGCGGTGTCGTTCACGATCTCGCTCTCCTCGCCGCCCATGATGCCCGCCAGGCCCGTGGCGTTCTCTTTATCGGCGATGACCAGCATCGTCTCGTCCAGCTGGTGCGTCTTGCCGTCCAGCGTGGTCAGGGTCTCGCCGGGATTGGCGCGGCGCACGACGATGGTCTGGTCCTTGACCTTGGACAGGTCGAAGGCGTGCATCGGGTGGCCGGTCTCCAGCATCACGAAGTTGGTGATGTCCACGATGTTGTTGATGGGCCGGATACCCGCGCCGTACAGGTATTCCCGCATCCACATCGGGCTGGGGCCGATCTTCACGTCGGCGATGACCCTGGCGCAGTAACGGGGGCAGAGTTCCTCGTCCCGGACCTCCACCTTCGCGTAGTCGCCGAAGGTGCCGGATCCGTTCTCCTCCACGGCGATCTCGGGCATCACGAAGTGCTCCTCCAGCACCGCGCTGGATTCACGGGCCAGCCCCCACACGCTCAGGCAGTCGGGCCGGTTGGCCAGGATCTCAAAGTCGACGATGTCGTCGCCCAGGCCGAAGACCGCCTTCACGTCGGTGCCGGGCTTCACGTCCTCGGTGATCTCGATGATGCCTGCGTCCCCGATGTGGGGATACAGCCCCGCGGGCACGTCCAGCTCGGGCCCGGAGCACAGCATGCCCATGGACACCTCGCCGCGCATCTTGCCCTTCTTGATCTTCACCCCGCCCGGCAGGTGCGCGCCGTCCAGCGCCACCGCCACGTTCATCTCCGCGTGGACGTTGGGCGCGCCGCAGACGATCTGCAGCGGCTCCTCGCCGCCCACGTCCACCGTGCAGATGTGCAGGTGGTCGGAATTGGGGTGGTCCACGCAGGTCAGCACCCTGCCCACGACCACCTTGTCAAACTGTTCGCCGGTCTTTTCCACGCCCTCCACGGCCGTGCCGGTCATCACCATCCGCGAGGCGTATTCCTCCGCGGGCATATTTATGTCAACATACTCCTTGAGCCACTTCATGGGCACCTTCATATAGCATATCCTCCGTTTCTGGTTGAGGGAGTTCTTCCCTTACCTGTACTGTGTCAGGAACCTGAGGTCGTTTTCATAGAGGTACCTGAGGTTCGGAATGTTGTACTTCAAGAGCGTCATCCGCTCAACGCCCATGCCGAAGGCGAAGCCGGAGTACTTCTGCGGGTCGATGCCGCACATTTCCAGCACGTGGGGGTTGACCATGCCCGCGCCGAGCACCTCGATCCAGCCGGTGCCCTTGCACATGCGGCAGCCCGCGCCCTTGCAGTTCGCGCAGGTCAGGTCCACCTCGGCGGAGGGCTCGGTGAAGGGGAAGAAGCTGGGGCGGAAGCGGGTCTGTATGCCCTCGCCGAACATCTGGCGGGCGAACTCGTCCAGCGTGCCCTTCAGATCGCCCATGGTGATGTTCTCGTCGATCACCAGGCCCTCCATCTGGTGGAAGACCGGGCTGTGGGTGGCGTCGGCCTCGTCGGCGCGGTACACCCGGCCGGGGCAGATCACGCGGATGGGCGGCTTGCGGGTGGTCATGATGCGGGCCTGCACCGGGGAGGTGTGGGTGCGCAGCACGATGTTGTCGTCGATGTAGAAGGTGTCCTGGGCGTCCCTCGCGGGATGATTCTTCGGGATGTTCAGCAGCTCGAAGTTGTAGTGGTCGAACTCCACCTCGGGGCCCTCCACGACCTCATAGCCCATGCCCACGAACACGTCCACCATCTTCCTGAGGGCGATGTTCATCGGGTGCAGCGAGCCTGCGCTGCGCTCGGGGCCGGGCAGCGTCACGTCGATGGTCTCAGCGGCCAGCCGCGCGGCCTTCTCCTTTTCCGCCAGCAGCTTTTCCCGGGCCTCCAGCTGCTGCTCCAGCGCGGCGCGGACCTCGTTGACCATCTGGCCCATCTTCGGCCGCTCCTCCGGCGGCAGCTTGCCCATGCCGCGCAGCAGCGCCGTCAGCTCGCCCTTCTTGCCCAGCGCCGCCACGCGAATCTGTTCCAGCGCGCCGGTGGCCCCGGCGGCCTCGATGTTCTTCATCACGCGCTCGCGCATCTCACGAAGCATTTTTTCCATAAGTCACATGATCTCCCTTCTCGTTCTGTGGGACATAAAAAAAGCGCCCCTCATCCGGGGCGAAGCGCATACGCGCCCCGCGGTACCACCCACGTTTGCCGCGAAAAAGCGGCCTCTCATCGTGATAACGGGGATGAATCCGTCCGCGCCTAATGGAAATAATCGTTCAGCGCGAAAGCTCCGGAGTGAACTTCGCCCCCGCCCGCGTCCGCCGTGCTTTCAGCCCCGGCACGGCTCTCTTTCGGAGTGGAAAGGGGGTTACTCTCTCCATCACAGCCAAATCAAAGTCATTTTAGCACAACGAATGAGGAAATACAACGGGTTTAATGAGGTTTTTACGTTGCGGGACCGCTCGGGATGAGTCAGGCAAACCGTCCCTGTGACTTGTATGACGCTTCTTAACCATCGTCAGGAAGAAATACGATCCTGATGACGACGACGAGGGTGAAGACGAGGAAGACGACTATTGATCCCTCCGAAACGCGGGGGCGGGCCTTTTGTACCGGCACAAAGGGCCCGTCCCCGCTTTTTATGCGTCACGCCCCCTCAAACTGGCTGCGGTATAGCTCCGCGTAGAAGCCGCCCTTTTCCAGCAGCGAAGCGTGGTCGCCCTGCTCGACGATCCGGCCGTCGCGCATGACCAGTATCACGTCCGCCTCCCGGATGGTGGACAGACGGTGGGCCACGATGAAGGACGTCCGACCCTTCATCATCCTCGCGAAGGCGGACTGAATCTTCAATTCCGTGCGGGTGTCGATGGAGGACGTCGCCTCGTCCAGTATCAGCATCGGTGGCAGGGAGAGGCTGTCGCTCTCCCCCGCCATTCCTGTTCCCTTGACCCTGCGTGCCTCTTCTCCCCGCCCCAGCATCACGCGGCTGATGCACAGCAGCTGCTTCTGGCCCTGGGACAGCAGGCCCCCGTCCTCGCCGATGACGGTGTCGTAGCCCTCGGGCAGGCGGGTGATGAAGCTGTGGGCGTGGGCGGCCCTGGCAGCGGCCTCGACCTGGGCCATGGACGCGTCGGGGTTGCCCATGGCGATGTTCTCCCAAATCGTCCCCGCCTTCAGCCAGGTCTCCTGCAACACCATGCCGTAAGCCGCGCGCAGGCTGCCGCGCGGCACCTTTTTTGTGTCGCGCCCGTCCACCGAGATCACGCCGCCCTGGGGCTCGTAGAAGCGCATCAGCAGGTTGATCAGCGTAGTCTTGCCGCAGCCGGTGGGGCCGACGATGGCCACCCGCTGGCCGGGCTTCACCGACAGGTTGAAATCCCGGATCAGCGGCCTTTCAGGGACATAGGAGAAGTCCACGCCCTGCCAGTCCACCGCGCCCTTCACGTCTGCAAGCGGCGCGGCATTGGGATCGTCGGGGGGCTCGGCGGGGGCCTCGATCAGCTCGAACAGCCGCGCGGCGCAGGCCACGGCGTTCTGCAGCTCGGTCACCACGCCGGATATTTCGTTGAAGGGCTTGGTGTACTGGTTGGCGTAGCTCAAAAACGCCGTCAGCGTGCCCACGGTCATGCCCGCCCCGGACAGCGCCGCCAGCGCCCCGGTGAGCGCCACCAGCGCGTACACCACCGAGTTCACGAACCGGGTGCAGGGGTTGGTCAGGGACGAATAGAACGTGGCCTTCAGAGAGCAATCCCGCAGGCGCGCATTGATGCCGTCGAAGGTCGCCGTTTCGGCCGCCTCCCGGCCATAGGCCTGCACCACCTTCAGGTTGCCGATGCGCTCGTCGATGAAGGCGGTCTGCTCGCCCCGTGCCTCGGACTGGGCCTGGAACATGGCATAGGTGCGCCTCGCGATGAAACGGGCCACGAACAGCGACAGCGGCGTCACGCCCACCACCACCAGCGCGATGGGCACATTCTGGGTGAACATGAACGCCAGCGTCATCAGCATCGTCAGCACCCCGGAGAACAGCTGGGTAAAGCCCATCAGCAGCCCGTCGGCCAATTGGTCGGCGTCGGCGATGACCCGGCTTACCGTCTCGCCGGTGGGACGGGCGTCGAGGGTGGCCAGTGGCAAGTGGTTGATGTGGTCCAGCGCCTCCTCACGCAGGTTCCGCACCACGTCGAAGGTCACCCGGTTGTTGACGACGTTCATCGCCCAGGTCGCCAGCGCCGTGACCGCCACGCAGACGCCGATGCGCCAGAGCAGCGGCCAGATCACATCAAAGCGCACCGTCCCGGTCCCGACGATGCCGTCGATGGCCCGACCCACCAGAATCGGCACCACCAGTGTCAGCACCACCGACACCGCCGAAAGCCCCAGCGACAGCAGCACCAACCAGCGGTACCTGCCGATGCGGCGAAGGACCTTCTTCAATGTGGCGGACTGGTTATTGGAGGAAGTATTTTTACTCATAGTGTCACCCTTTTTGAATGAGGAATTCTCCAAACTGGCTCTCATAGATTTCCCGGTACACAGGGCAATCCCGCAACAGCTGTGTATGCGTGCCCTTTCCGACCACCCTTCCGTCGTCCAGCACCAATATCAGGTCCGCCCCCATCACCGAGGCGCACCGCTGGGAGATGATGAACGTGGTGGGATGATCATCCAGGCTGGCGATGGCCTTCCTCAGCCGCGCGTCGGTGGCCATGTCCAGGGCCGAGGCGCTGTCGTCGAGTATGAGTATGGGGGGCCTTCTCACCAGCGCCCGGGCAATGGTCAGGCGCTGCTTCTGGCCGCCGGACAGGTTGCCGCCGTTCTGGGTGATCTCCCCGTCCAGCCCGCCCTTGGCTGCCAGCACGTCCATGGCCTGGGCGGCCTCGGCGGCCGTCAACAGATCCTCGTCCGTGGCGTCCGCCCGGCCCCAGCGCAGGTTTTCCCGGATCGTCCCCTTGAACAGCGACGCCTTCTGCATCACCACGCCCACCTCGGCCCGCAGCTGCTGCCGGGGCCAGTCCTTCACGTTCACGCCCTCTACCAGCACTTCGCCGGCAGAGGCCTCGTAGAATCGGGGGATCAGCCCTGCCACCGAGCTCTTGCCCGCGCCGGTGCCGCCGATGATGCCCACGGTCTGCCCGCGCCAGGCTTCGAAGTCCACGTCCGTCAGCGCCGGGCTGCCCGCGCCGGGATAGGTCAGGCCGACATGCCTGAATTGCACCGCCGGAGCAGCAGGGGCCGGCGCGACCTCCATGCTTTCGGGGGATGTGATTGACGGCTCCAGCGCCAGCGCGCCCTCGATGCGCTTCCAGCTGGCCCAGGCCTTGTTGATGGTGATGGTCAGGCTGGCGAACTTGATCAGTTCGACCAATATCTGGCTCATGTAGTTGTACAGCGCCACCACCGCGCCGGTGGTCAACGCCCCCGCGTCGACCCGGATGGCCCCCTGCCGCACCAGCACGATCACCGCCGCGTTGATCAGCACGTAGGTCACCGGGTTCAAAAGCGCCGAGACGTGCCCTGCCCTGCGCTGCCGCAGCGTCAGCTCCCGGTTCTTGGCCCGGAAGGCCTCGAATTCGGCGTCCTCCCGCCCGAAGGCCCGGATCACCCGCACGCCGGTCAGGTTTTCCCGGGTCGCCGCCAGCACCGACTCCAGCTGCTTCTGCACCCCGCCCATCATCGGTATATTTGCCGCCATGATGGCCCATACCGCAAGCCCCAGCGCCGCGATCACCGCCAGGAAGATCAACGCGCAGCGGGCGTCGATGGTGAAGGCCATCACCATCGCCCCCAACACCACGAAGGGCGAGCGCAGCAGCAGCCGCAGCGCCATGTTCACGCCGGTCTGGGCCTGGTTGACGTCGCTGGTCATGCGGGTCATCATCGCCGAGACCCCCACCCGGTCCACGTCCGGGAAGGACAGCGCCGTCAACCGGGTGAACAGCGCGTGCCGCACGTCCGCCGCGAACCCAGTGGCCGCCTTCGCCGCGAAGTACTGGGCCACCACCGCCATGCCCAGCCCCACCAGTCCCAGCGCGATCAACAGCCCGCACATCCGCCACACGTGGCCCGCGCTGCCGCCGCCGATGCCCCGGTCGATAATCGAAGCCACCACCAGCGGCACAAGCAGGTCAAACAGCGCCTCCAGCATCTTGAACAGCGGGGCCAATATACATTCCTTGCGGTACTTTCTCAGGTATTGTAGCATGGGCTTGCTCCTTGGTTGATATGGCTTCATTATATCCCCTCCCCGTTAATGGCGCAACAGGATGGGGAAGATATTACCTTTGATTTTGGGGAAGCGGGTGTGGGATAATGAGGCATACAAATACTGATTTATCGAGCTGTGCTCGATAAATCAGTATTTAGGGGTTAGGGGTTGTTGGTGTGTAGGGGCGATTTCCAATCGCCCGCGGGCGCTCGGAGAGCGCCCCTACACCGTGTACGGGTCCGGCCATCCCCTAACCCCTAAAACCTAACCCCTAACCCCTCAACTTCTGATTTGTCGCAGCGCGACAAATCAGAAGTTCCCAAGGAGCCTCGCCATGAAATACGTCCGATACTGTATGCCTCTTATGCTCGTCTTTGTTCTCCTGCTGCGCCTCTCCCCGGACTTTGCCCGGTGGTTGCTGGAAAACCTCTCCGTACCAGGCTTGGCCCTCCTCCACCGGCTGACCGCCTGCGTCTCCTTTCCCGTGGCGGAGCCGCTGGCGCTGGCGGTGATCCTGCTTGCGCTGGCGCGTCTCTTCCACGCCTGGGCCGCCGGAAGCTTCAGGCCGCTGAAGCGCCTCACCGGCGTCTTGTTTACATTGCTCTTTGCCTTCATCTTACTCTGGGTGCCCGCCCTCGTCGTATCCGTCCCGGACATCCCCGTACCAAACGCCGACCAGCTCTCCCGGCTGTGCATGCGCCTGGTCGACCAACTGAACGCCTCTCCCCTCTCCTTCCCCGCCGATGTCCTCACCCAGGCCCCTTTGGTTGCAGGCGAACCTGCCCGGGCCGTAAAGGCCGCACGCTTTCCCTGTTGGATGGCGCTGTCACGGGCCTGGGGCATGTTCATCCCCCTGACCGGCGAGGCGGTGGTGGAGCCTTGCGAACCGGCGCCCCTCGTCCCATTCACCGCAGTGCACGAGCTGATGCACCTGACCGGCATCGCCGACGAAGGGGCGGCCAACCTCGCCGCCTGGAACCGCTGCACTGCTGCCGGCGGGCCCTTCGCCGACTCCGCCCGCCTCTGGGCCCTGCGCTACGCCATGGGGCAGCTGCATGACGCCGACCCCGCCGCCTGGCAGGCCGTTCAAAATAAAATGAAAGATGCGCTGCTGCGCACCTTCCTCGATTGCGGCGCTGAGGCCGAATTCACGCCTCATCGCCTGTCCCTCACCCGCGGCAGCTACGCCGACCTGGCGGGGTATCTGGTGGGTAACTTCTGATTTGTCGCAACGCGACAAATCAGAAGTTACCCAACCGAACGGCTCCGCGCCGGATCTTCTCAATTCTCAATCTTCTTCCCACATCCGCAGGAACAGCTGCCACAGTCGCAGCCGCAGGCGGATTTACCCTGCCGCCGGTTGCGCACGATCCGCCACACCGCGAGCCCTGCGACGGCGACAATGGCGACGATCAGTATGATGTCCAATGTGTTCATGGTTGTACTCCTTCCCTAACCCCTAAAACCTAACCCCTAACCCCTCAGATTCCTCCCCCGACAATCCTCACCAGCAGCGCGAGCAGCCATGCCACGGCGCACTGCCAGACCACCACCGTGACGGCCCACCTTCCACCCAGCTCCCGCTTGATGGCGGCGACGGCCGCGACGCAGGGGGTATACAGCAGGCTGAACACCAGCAGCGACATGGCGGCCAGCGGGGTCAGCACTTTCTCCACGCCTCCGGCGTACAGCACCTTCAGCACCGACACCACGCTCTCCTTGGCCATGAAGCCGGAGATCAGCGCGGTGCACACCCGCCAGTCCCCCAGGCCCAGGGGCCGGAAGATCGGCGCGATCCAGCCGGCGACGGTGGCCAGTATACTGGCCTCGGAATTCTCCTCCGCCAGCAGGTTGAACCGCAGGTCGAAGCTCTTCAGCACCCACACCAGTATGGTGGCGATCAGGATCACTGAAAACGCCCGCTGCAAAAAGTCCTTCGCCTTCTCCCACAGCAGCTGGCCCACGCTCCTCGGGCTGGGCAGGCGGTAGTTGGGCAGCTCCATCACGAAGGGCACCGCCTCGCCCTTGAACAGCGAGTGCTTGAACACCAGCGCCACCACGATGCCCACCTCGATGCCCAGCACGTACAGCGCCACCATCACCAATCCTCCATACCTGGGGAAGAACGCCTGCACGAAGAAGGCGTAGATGGGCAGCTTGGCGGTGCAGCTCATAAAGGGCGTCAACAGTATGGTCATCTTGCGGTCCCGCTCACTGGGTAGGGTACGGGTGGACATCACCGCCGGCACCGTGCAGCCGAAGCCGATCAGCATCGGCACGATGCTGCGCCCGGAAAGCCCGATGCGCCGCAGCAGCTTGTCCATGAAGAAGGCCACCCTGGCGATATACCCGCTGTCCTCCAGTATGGACAGGAAGAAGAACAGCGTGACGATGATGGGCAAAAAGCTCAGCACGCTGCCCACGCCCTCGAATATGCCGCCGATGATCAGCCCGTGGATGGCCTCGTTCACGCCCCCGGCGGTCAGCGCCCGGTCCACCGCGTCGGTCAGCGCGCCTACGCCCGTCTCCATCAGCCCCTGAAGCCACGCGCCGATCACGTTGAAGGTCAGGAAGAACACCAGCCCCATGATCAGTATGAACATCGGTATGGCCGTGTACTTGCCCGTCAGTATCCTGTCGAGGCGCTGACTGCGCTGGTGCTCCCGGCTCACCCGGGGCTTGGTGACGCAGGCGTCGCACACCCTCTGTATGAACGCGAAGCGCATGTCCGCGATGGCCGCGCTGCGGTCCAGGCCGCGCTCCTTCTCCATCTGCAGCACGATGTGCTCCAGCGTCTCCTGCTCGTTCTGATCCAGCTTCAGCTGCTCCAGTATCAGCTTGTCCCCCTCGATCAGCTTTGATGCGGCGAAGCGGGGCGGAATACCGGCAGCCTTCGCGTGATCCTCGATCAGGTGGACCACCGCGTGCAGCGCCCGGTGCACCGCGCCGCCCTCGTCCTCCGGGCCGCAGAAATCCTGGCGGATGGGCTTTTCCTGATAGTGGGCGATGTGGATGGCGTGCTTCACCAGCTCGTCCACGCCCTGGTTCTTCGCCGCCGAGATCGGCACCACCGGCGTGCCCAGCGCCGCCTCCATGCCGTTGATGTCGATGCTGCCGCCGTTGCCGGTCATCTCATCCATCATGTTCAGCGCCACCACCGTGGGCACGCCCATCTCCAGCAGCTGCATCGTCAGATACAGGTTGCGCTCGATGTTCGTGGCGTCCACGATGTTGATGATGGCCTTGGGCTTTTCCCGAAGCACGAAGTCCCGGGACACCAGCTCCTCGCTGGAGTAGGGCGACATGGAATAGATGCCCGGCAGGTCGGTCACCACGGTGTTGGCGTGACCCCGAATCGCGCCGTCCTTGCGGTCCACGGTGACGCCGGGGAAGTTGCCCACGTGCTGGTTGGCCCCGGTCAGCTGGTTGAACAGCGTGGTCTTGCCGCTGTTCTGGTTGCCCACCAGCGCGAAGGTCAGCGTCGTGCCCTCCGGCAGCGGATCGCCGCTGCCCTTGGGGTGATACTTGCCGTCCTCGCCCAGGCCCAGGTGGGGCTTCTCCCGCTTTTCCCGGGGCATCGCCGCCGACTCGGTCAGATGGTCGATGGGCGTCACGCCGATGCGTGCCGCGTCCGCCAGCCGCAGCGTCAGCTCGTAGCCGTGGATGCGCAGCTCCATCGGGTCCCCCAGCGGAGCCAGCCGCACCAGCGCCACCTCCGCCCCGGGGATCACTCCCATGTCCAGGAAGTGCTGGCGCAGGGCCCCCTCCCCGCCCACGGTCTCGATCCGGGCAAACTGCCCGACCTTCAATTCTCGCAGTGTCATAGAAGTCACTCTTTCGATGATGATGTTGGATTCTGATCGATCGGAATAGAGTTCAGAGCGAAGAGTTCAGAGTTTAGAGATGGTTGGCGGAAACCACAGGTTCGGTGGAGCTCCGTCAGAATTTCGAACATATCCAAGCTCTTTATTTATGATTTGTCGCTCTGCGATAAAACATATATTCCCCCCACTCCAAGTATAATAACACCGTCTAACCGTGTCAAGTTAACATTATCAAACTTTCATAGTAACTCCGTCATGAAATGGCGTCCGAAAATGAGCGCAGATATCTTGACTATTCGCGCCGAATGCCTTACAATTAACGTAGCAAGACGGTACCACCGATGGCTGGAGGGAGGCGCACGATATGGCTGGGATGAACAGCGCGGTCCGGTACAGCCCCCTTCACAGCGTCGTCTTCGCCTGTATTTTTCAGGATGAGGACAAGGCCGGCGCCGCAATGCTTGAATTTCTGAATGCAGTGATGAAGCATGTTGGCGAGGAGCCGATTGCCGAGATCCTCAGCATGACGAGCGAGTATTCGGTCATGGGCGAAAGCGCGGACCAGAAGTATGGCCGCCTGGACGTGAGGGTCAAGGCGGAATCCGGTCGCCTGTTCGATATTGAGGTTCAGATCGACAGGGATTACATGAACGAGCGGGGATTCTTCTATGGGGGACGGATGGGCGAGGACGCGTTCAAGCCCGGAACGCCGTATAACCAGATGCCCGAGGTCCGCGTGATAACCCTGGTCGACTTTTACGTCAGGGATGGCAGCGAGGAGATCGTGGAGCCGGTCGTTCTGGCCTACGCTAACAGCCCGACCGAGCTGGCCACCCGTAAGTTCATGATGTACCACATACAGCTTCCCGCGTTTCGCAAGGCGCACAGGACGCTTGAATCCGTGAGGAACGACGCGTTCTTCACATGGCTGTATGCCCTGGATCAGGGCTATAAGAATCCGGACGAAATGGAGGTGCTATCTGAAATGTCTGAAGGATTGAGAAATTTCGCAAAGCGGTACAACTATGCAATCAACGATCCGGAGCTGATTCGACGCTATCGCATGGTCGAGGACGGCAGGCGGGATGTGGCCACCCGGATCGCCGTGGCGGAAGCCAGGGGCATAGAGATCGGCGAAGCCAGAGGCATGGAGATCGGCGAGGCCAGGAAGAATCGTGAGAACGCCAGGGCGATGAAAAACGCCGGCATAGAAATCGCAGTCATAGCCCAGATCACAGGGCTTGACGAGGCGGAGATCGAGGCTCTGTAGCGGCGACTATCAGTCGCCATATGCACTACCTGTGGCGGCAGATTGCGATACGAAGCTGGTCCTTCAGAGCCGCCATTGCAGCACATCTTTCTTTCAGGAATATGGGACGGTTCCTTTTTCCATTTTGCGCACCGGAAATGGAATAAGGAACCGTCCCTTCATTCCGTTTTATTGCGCAATCGCTCCACGAGGCTACGAATCAATAGCACATCCTCCTGCTTCAAGCCAGTCACATCCACCGATTCACCTTTGGATACCCCGAGCAGTTCGTCCGTGCTGACGTGAAATATTTGGGACAGCTTGATCAATACGTCCGGGGACGGACTACGCTCCTGTAGTTCATAGTACGATATCACCGATTTGGTGACCCCGACCAGATTGCCCAGCTGTGCCTGGGTCAGCCCGGCATTTGTCCGTAACAACTTAAGCCTGCTTCCGAAATCCACTGAATTCACACCTCATTCCACAAAAAGTATGCAGACAGCGAATATTAATTTGGTTGATTTTGATATTAATATAGTTGACTATTTGAATTATCCCTGTTATAATGCAAATATATATTATGTAGAAGGAGGCTTTCATATGAACCGTACCCGAAAACTCGTTGCACTGATGCTGGCCGTTCTGTTGCTGCTCGCCACCCTCCCCGCCGCCGGACTTGCAGATTCCTACAAAGTTCAACCCCTAAAACTGAATCAATGGTACAGCCTTCGGGATTATTCCAGCAGCACGACGATCTATAAACTGAAAGTAACCAGCGATACCATTGTCAACATCAACTGGAAAAACATAAAGACCAACAGTAATTATGCCTATCTCAGCATAAACCGCGATAAATCCTGTGATGATACCATCGCTTCCAGTGAAATAGACTATACCTCTTCCGGGACGTTGAGATTCGTCCTCTATTCCGGTACATATTACATCTATAGTAAACGACATAAATAAATTTACTTTGTAATCATCTGGATAATGTGGTATACTTCTTCTAGAAGGATGTGATATCATGAATCTACGGAAGTATAGCACTGATCCAAAGGTACTGCTGGAGCAAGGTAAGGCAATAA